>JAMOPK010000363.1 GCA_027064565.1 Caldifarciminota bacterium
GCGGCGGGGCGAAATGCGGATAGGGATGATCAGTTATGCAAAGAGATTAAAGCAGATTTACAGATTATATCTTGCTGATAATCCGCCAGTTATGTTCGCTACCACAAAGTAAACGGCAAATAGCCTACATCGAACTGGCTCATCATAAAACATTCATTGAAGTAAACATAGTTAGGGCGATATAATATCGCTGCTCAGGAAATTAAAATGTCCTCTCTCCGGAAAATAGGAGCAACTCAGGATGAGTAAAGAATATGCTGCTGGAAAAATTACGGATTTGTTTGGCTTTGTCGCGAATGAAAATAACAGAAAAGCTTCGGATTCCATGAAGTTCGCTTCACGTTTAGAAAGACTTGTTGATCCTCTTATATGGATCATGGGGCAGGAATATGATAAAGCTAATTTTGAACTTTTTAAGGACGTCGGTCAGATATACGAACTGCAATTAGCTCGCATGGAGTTTGAGACATTAAAACATGACTTAGAAATCTTCAGAAAAAGAACCGCTTATTTCAGAAAAGTAAATGGAAAAGAATCCTATCATTATTTCTTGTCAAGCGTTAAAGGCAAGGGGCAGATTGGACACTCCAACCAGTATCTGACACATTGGTTCTATCCCTACAAAGGAAAGTTTCATGGCCAGATGATAAAGGCAATAATAAATTTCATGGGAGCTTTTGATGAAGACATCGTTTTGGACCCATTTATGGGGTCAGGAACCACCCTTATCGAGGCTGCAGTCTTGGGAACCAGAAGCATTGGAGTCGAAATAAATCCTGCCCTTTGCATAGTCTCTCAGATCAAGCTTGATTCTCTGAAAATAAACTATCCGGAGTTCAGTCAGAACATAAAAAAAGGAAAACTTTCTGCAATATTTCAATACTTCAATAATTCCCGGACATATTTAAACGAAAGGAGATGGCAGATAGAGGTCAACAATCAGAATGCCCGTGATATACTTGGGGAACTGTGGGACAACCATTTCCCGGATTCTTTTGTTAAGGACATGCCTTTTGAATGGAGGAATGTGCTTTTGCTGATATACCTACATGCTCTTTCCGATTACACCTATCTTAAAGGCACAGCGAAAGAAAAATCCTTTGAGGAATTTTTCTACATAAATTTCGAAGAGTATTCTAAAACGCTTCTGGGGACTTATGAAACTTTCAGAAGACTGAATATCAAGCCTGTAGATTACAACGTGATTCTGGGAAGTGCTCTTAACCTGCCGCTAAAAGATGGCTCTGTTAAAGGGATTGTGACTTCGCCGCCTTATAGTATTGCCCTCGATTACGTCAAAAACGACCTTCATCTTCTTAATTATCTTGGCCTCAATACACAAAAGTTGAGAAAGGAGATGGTGGGACTCAAAGGCCGCAGAGCCGAAAAAATTAAACTTTATGAGGAGGACATGCGGAGGAGTGTAGAGGAGATGTATCGAGTTTTGCAGAAAGGCGGGTGGGCTGCCATTGTGCTTGGAGACGTTGTTGTAAGTGGAAAAAGAACGGATTTTTGTAAGAAGATAATAGATTGGGCACCTGAAATAGGATTTGTGGATGCCTATGCGATGAAACGTCCGATTCTTGGTGGATTTGCAAGGTTGCGCTATGAGCACGCACTATTTCTGCAGAAGTGAAAAGGATTGATCATGAAGTTTGATACTCGAAAAGTTATCGAAAGCTATCCTTATAGAAGTTCAAAAACCTTCTATGCTTTACCTTACAATCCTTATGGTGAGTTAAAAGAAAATTATAAGTGGGGAGTCACAAAGATGTTTTTTGATCTCGAAAATGAAGTTTTAATCGGAAGAGAATTCTGGGATTTTATTGGGGGCAAAGATACCTACAAGCAATCACTTGAAATTTTTGAGTCTATCGGGCGAAGAGAAGGTAAAGAAATGATGGCAAGGCTTATAAGAGGACTATAAAAATCTTTTTTCAATCTATTGCCACTCTGGTTTATATTTTGTATAATGAGGAAGCACCAAAAGAAACTACTAAAGTCACTTTAGGAGGAGGACAACCACGATGATAAAACTTGAAGATGTTTACGCCGCACTGAAGGAGGTCATGGACCTCAAAAATGTGCGGAATGTCCTGCTGCAGAAGCGGGAAGGCGGCGTGAAAGTGAAATTCCAGCTTTCGGCGCCAGCAGACCAGATGGAGGAACTCAAGAAGAAAGCCGAGGAAGCCCTTAAAAAGCTCCCTGACGTTGTGGAGATCGAGATAGAGGAGAAACCCACAACACCGGTCAACGTTAAGATGAGACGGCATCCAGACATTCGACACATCATAGCTGTAACGAGCGGAAAAGGCGGCGTTGGCAAATCCACAGTGGCCGTGAACCTTGCAGTTGCACTGGCGGCAAGAGGCCATCGAGTTGGACTTCTGGATGGTGATGTTTACGGGCCATCCGTGCCCAAAATGCTTGGCCTCGAAGGTTCTCAACTCTATGCCAAAGACGGCAAGATTATCCCTGTCGAGAGGTTCGGCCTGAAAGTTTTGTCCATCGGCTTTCTGATAGAGGAGGACACCCCTGTGATATGGCGTGGACCGCTTGTCCACAAGACATACGAGCAGTTTTATTACGATGTCCATTGGGGAGAACTGGATTTCCTGATTGTGGACTTCCCTCCAGGCACCGGAGATCCTCAGATAAGCGCATCCCAGTTGATGAGACTGAGAGGTGGTATAGCCGTTACGACGCCTCAGGATGTTGCCATCTCGGACGTGAAAAAAGCGATCAACATGTTCGTTAAGATGAACATTCCGGTGATAGGTGTTGTGGAAAACATGAGCTACTTCAGATGCCCGAAATGTGGACACGTGACCAAGATTTTCGGTGAAGGCGGTGGTGAGCGGCTTCAGAAAGAGATGGGAGTGAAACTGCTGGCCCAGCTTCCGATAGAACCGGACATAGTCAAAGCCGGGGATATGGGCATGCCGGTGATTGTGGCAAGGCCGGATTCCGAATCTGCAAAGGTCTATCTTGAGCTGGCCGATACTGTGGCCGCGGAGTGTGAAAGACTTGAGAAGGAACATAGACCCGGTATCCCCAACATCCAGATTTAAGTGGCTCGAACTCGAAACTTAGCTGAGGGCGGCCGTTCGGCCGCCCTTTTATTTTGCCGGGAAAAATGCCGGATTTTGAGGCATTTTTACAATTCATTGTTTTTCAAGGGATTTTATTCCTTACAGATATGCCGGAACCATGCTAACAAGCTTACAGATGTTTTTTTATGCATTGGAACAAGTTTGAAGTCCCTTTCTGACAACTTCAAAACCGCTGTGAAAATCGATGCGGCAACAGGCAATACAAAATTTTATCAACCTGATTGAAGCTGGCATCCATTTGTAGGCCATACAATTACGATGCATATAGAAACAATAAATTTTTCGACTCCCGAATAAAGCCTGCTGTATAGGTTTAAGGCCTATTTTGATGCAAAACCGAAATGCATTAAGCTACAATAAACCCATAAGAATATAGCACTACCGCATTTATTGGGGGAAAATTCTATGAATCTCAAAGAAATACAGGAAAAGCTGGAACAAATTAGAGCTATGGGATTCGTGAGATCTTTGAGACATGGATCAACGGGGATTGGATATACTTTCGAAACTCTTTTAGGAATTCATGAAAACAACATTCCAATTCCTGATATTGGAGGTAGAGTTGAATTGAAAACAGTGAGAAAGGACTCTCAATCTCTAATAACACTTTTTACTTTTAACAAAGGTGTCTGGAAAATCAGCCAAAGAGAAGCTATTAAAAAATATGGCTATACCGACAAAAAAGGGCGGTTTGCTCTAAAAAACACTTTATTCTGTGGGAAGCAAATATCTCAGGGGTTGGTGTTAAAGTTAGACGAGCGACAGAATGTTCTACATTTGAGGGATGTCGAAACAGAGCAAATCATCGCTACATGGGACATCTATGTGATTGTAGGGAAGTTTATGAGCAAGTTGAGCAGATTGTTGCTTGTTTTTGCTGATAGAAGATTGGAAGAAGGTGAGGAATATTTCCACTATAACGAAGCTTATATTTTAACAGATCCCGGCCCTCGAAAATTTATAACTGCTTTTAAAAACTCGTTGATAGGCATTGACCTGCGGATGCACCTAAAAGATAGTGGAAGCGTGCGTAATCGAGGCACAGCATTTCGCATCAGGGAAAAAGATTTAGTTGAACTTTACGAACGGCGGAGGAGGCTGATATAGATGCAGGTAAGATACGCTCAAAAATACAGGGACGAAACGTGGGATTTTCGAACGGCTGACACTAAGCAATATACGCATTGCTTCCATTCTTATCCGGCAATGATGATTCCTCAAGTAGCTGGTAGGATCCTCGATGAATTTGGGAAAAGCGCTGAGTTACTGTTTGATCCATATTGTGGCACTGGTACTTCCTTGGTGGAAGCTAATCTTAGAGGTATAAATGCTATAGGAACGGATATCAATCCATTAGCTCGTTTGATCGCGAAGGCTAAAACAACCGTAATTCCGATAGAGATACTCGACTCTTACATTAACAATTTCAGAAATTTCGTATTTATGGCGAAATTGGGCAGGATCGAAATTAAACCATCCATTCCCAATTTCAAAAATATCGACTATTGGTTCAAAAAAGAAACGCAATATTGGCTGGCTCTTATAAAGAGATTTATTCAGGACATAGAAAATGAAAATGTGCAAGTTTTTTTTAAAGTGGCATTTAGTGAGACTGTCAGAGAAGTGTCTTTGACAAGAAATAGCGAGTTTAAACTTTACAGGATGACACAGGAACAAATCGAGAAGTTTAATCCAGATGTTTTGTCCATAATGATTTCGAAACTTATTCGTAACAGAAACGGCATGGCCGAATATGTTCGTTTGAAAAAGGGAAATGCTGTAACGCGTATTTACGACTTCAACACGGTTGTCGGAATACCTCATCAGGTTTTGCCGCCCCAGAGCGTTGACATAGTTGTAACTTCACCGCCTTACGGGGATTCAAGAACAACAGTGGCTTATGGCCAGTTTTCAAGACTTAGCAACCAATGGTTGGGTTTTGAAAAAGCCAATGAGGTAGATAAGAAATCTATGGGCGGAATAAGGAAAAAGATTTTAAAAAAATTTGGGTTTGAACCATTGGATAGCGTAATACAAAAGATTTCGGCAGTAAATGTCAAAAGAGCTTATGATGTGAGTTCTTTTTACATAGATTACGAGAGTTCGATAAAGAATATTTCAAAAGTTGTTAAGAAAAACGGGATTGTTGCCTATGTCGTTGGCAACAGGAAAGTCAAAGGGATAGAAATTCCACACGATGAAATAACGAGATATTTCTTTGAGAAAAACGGTTTTGAACATCTTGAAACGATTATGAGATATATCCCCAATAAAAGGATGCCTAAAAGGAACAGTCCCAGTAACATGATCGGCGAAACAGACACAACCATAAATTTCGAATACATAGTGATTTTGCGCAGAAAATAGGGGATTTCCCTAAATAAAGCAATAATTTGGCATATACCAAAAATAGAAAATAGGAGGATTTTCAATGGACAGGGTTGTGGTTAAGCGGGATGGCCGTGTGGTTCCATTTGAAAGGGAACGCATTGCCACGGCCATTTTCAAGGCGGCCCGCGCGGTGGGAGGAAGGGATAGGCAGACCGCCGAACGACTTGCGGGCATGGTAGAATGGATGGTCGAAGAAAAGTTTTACAGTAGGGGGCTTGTTCCCTCCGTCGAGGATATTCAGGACATCGTCGAGAAAGTGCTTATCGAGGAAGGACATGCGAAAGTCGCCAAGGCTTACATACTCTATCGTCAGAAGCGTGCTGAGGCACGCGAATTGGAATCGATCTTTGTCGATGGCATCAAGTTAGTTGACGAATACATCGAGCGGTCGGACTGGCGCGTCGCCGAAAACTCTAACATGACCTATTCGCTTCAGGGACTGAACTTCTACCTTGCCTCGTCCGTAGTTGCAAGATACTGGCTTAACAAAATTTACCCCCCTGAAATCAAAAATGCCCACGACAGCGGGGACTTTCATATCCATGATTTGGGGATTCTGGGGGTTTACACCTACTACGGCAAAGAGGTGGTTGTGGCCAGGCGTGGCGATGAGATATGGTTGACTTCGTTCGAGCGCCTTTATGAATCGATTGACAAAGATGAAGTCCTTCTATCCGAAGAAGATGACGCATGGGCGAAATATCCTGATGACCTGTATGTGCTGGATCGCAACGGCTGGACGCGTGTAACCCGCCTTGTCCGCAAGCGCAAAGACCGGAAGATGGTATTTGTGAAAAATCGCGGCGGAAGAAGCGTCATCGTTACAGAAGACCACCCTATGATCGTCGGAGACAGAGGCGATGAAGATTTGAAACAAGCCGGCAACTTACAATTAAATGAAGATAATCTTTTTACTGTTGACGTTCCTGAAAAGCTTAACTCCCTTGTTAACAATGGGTTATTCTCTCAATCGGAAATTGATCTATTCCAGCTTATACGCGAATCAGCTCATGGGATGTTGAACAATAAGGACTTCGTTTATGGCGACGGTTTAAAAATAACAGAACTACCGCCAGACTGGTCTGGAGAGTGGCTTAACACGCATTCCATAGTTTTCCAAAGGAAGTTGAAACTCACTGAAAACTTTGGATATTT
>JAMOPK010000364.1 GCA_027064565.1 Caldifarciminota bacterium
CGACTCCCCTCAGCTCCATGCTCGTGCGGAGCGCCGAAGCGCTCCGCTTTTTATTTCATTCACATCCCGAATCGCTCGAAAATCCTATCGACCCACCGGAGGTAATCGTGTTCAAGGGCCTTTTTGATCTCGTCTTCTGAAAGGACCTCCCTGATGTTCGGATGTTTTTTGATCTCAGCGGCAAAGGAAGTTTTCTTCTCAAATGCCCTGTGGGCGCATTCCTTGACCCACGCATAAGCCTCCGACCTCTGAACCCCCTTGCTCACAAGGGCAAGCAGGACGGGTTCCGAGAGGTAGAAATCCCCGAACCTGCGCATGTTCTTCTCTATCTGGTCTTTTCTGATCTCAAGCCCCCGCAGTATCTTTGCGGTCTGATCCAGCATGAAATAAAGCGTTGCAGTCATGTCCGGCCACACGAACCGCTCGACCGAGGAGTGGGAGATGTCACGCTCGTGCCACAGAGCGACGTTTTCGTGTGCGGCAATGGTCAGTGACCTCAACAGCCTTGCAAGGCCGTCGAGACGCTCCGATTTGATGGGATTCCGCTTGTGGGGCATGGCCGATGAACCGCGCTGTTGACGGCCAAAAGGCTCAAACATTTCCTGAACCTCGGTTCTCTGAAGCAGCCTTATTTCAAGGGCGAACCGTTCGATGAATTCACCGATCAGGGCGATTACGGACATCGCATAGGCATGTCTATCCCGTGGCACGATCTGGGTGGATACCGGTTCGGGGACAAGGCCCAACTTCTTGAGGGCGAGCTCCTCGACGCAGGGGTCGATGAAGCTGTAATTTCCCACCGCTCCGGAGATTTTTCCGTGAGAGACCTCATCGATGGCGCTGTCCAGGCGCTCGATGTCCCTGAGCGATTCGGAGTAGTAGCCGAGGAATTTCAGGCCGAGCGAAGTCGGCTCGGCAAAAACGCCGTGCGTCCTGCCCATTATGGGCTGATGGCGGAACTCCTGCGCCTTCTCCCGAAGGAGCTGGCTCACGTCAATGAGTTTCGTTTTGATGGCCTTCAGCGCTTCCCTGAGAATCATCGATCCGGCGGTGTCAACCACGTCGCTCGATGTCAACCCGTAGTGGACGAAGCGCGCCAGCGGCCCCATCAGCTCCTCAATAGCCATCAGGAAGGCTATGACGTTGTGGTCAACGGATTTTTCGATCTCTTTCGCCCGTTGGACAAAACCCGTCATGTCGATCTCACGAATGACCTTCCCCAATCTTTCGGGCACTTCGGGCGGTATCAGTCCACATTCCGCCTCCGCTTCAGCAACAGCAAGTTCCACATCCAGCCATCTGGCATAGACGTTCTCCTCGCTCCAGATGCGCTCCATCTCCGGCAACAGATACCTCGAAACCATGAATTATTCCCCCTTTTTGATGTTGTATTTGGTCAATTTCCTGTAAAGCGTTGACAGGTCTATCCCGAGGATGGCCGCTGCCCGCTTTTTGTCCCATTGGGTCGCATCAAGGACAAATTTGATGTATCTTTCCTCAAGCTTTTCCAGGGACAGCAGGCCATCGCTCAGGAACCTTTCAAAGACCTCGCCCTTCATTCCTGCGGCACCTTTGCGCAGTTCATCGGGCAGGTCGTCGGGGCCGATGATATCCGTCTGGGAAAGGATAAGTGCCTGCTCTACTACATGCTCCAGCTCCCTGACGTTTCCAGGCCAGGGATACCGCTGAAGGAGATCAAGGGCTTCACGTGAGAATTTCTTAGGAGGGAGACCGTGTTTCAGCGAATATTTGCGGACGAAGTAATCGACGAGCAACGGGATATCGCTTTTGCGCTCCCTCAGGGGCGGCAGTTTTATCGTGATGACGTTCAGCCTGTAAAAAAGGTCTTCCCTGAACTTCTTTTCCTGAACAAGCCTTTTCAGGTCTTTGTTGGTCGCTGCAAGGATCCTGACATTCACCTTTATCGGTCTGGTCGAGCCGAGGGGGGTGATTTCCTTTGTCTCTATGACACGCAGGAGCTTGGCCTGCAGTTTGGGCGATGTCTCGCTGATCTCATCCAGAAACAGGGTTCCGCCGTTGGCCGCGACGAAAAGCCCTTTTTTGTCAGATGTTGCGCCTGTAAAAGCCCCCTTTTTGTGCCCAAAAAGCTCGCTTTCCAGCAGGTCCTCCGGGATAGACGCCATGTTGATGGCTATGAATGGGCCGTCCGAGCGGTTGCTTAGAGAGTGTATCTCCCGTGCGATTAGCTCTTTCCCCGTGCCGCTTTCTCCGTAAATCATGACGGTGGAGTCGGTTCGTGCTATGATCCTGACCTTTTCCAGAACAGCCCTGAAAGACGGATGCTCACCTATCAGCTTCTCAGATTTGCGGTATTTCTCCACCTCTTCCCTTAACTTGATGTTCTCGTGTTGCAACCGCCTATAATCGAATGCCTTGCTCACAACAAGCTTCATCTCATCCAGATCGAAAGGCTTGATGATGTAATCGAATGCCCCCTTTCGGAGAGCCTCAATGGCGGATTCAACGGAGGCATAGGCGGTCATAACGATCACCGTTACATCTCCGATCTCACGTAGGGCAGACAGAAGCTCAAGTCCATTCATGTCTTCCATGCGGACATCCACTATTGCGACGTCCGGCATAGTTTCGGAAGCGCTCTCAAGCGCTTCCCTGCCCGAATATGCCACTTTCACATCGTGTCCCTCCTGCGAGAGGGCTATCTGGAGCATGTTCGCCACACCCTTCTCATCATCCACAACGAGAATCTTTCCCATAACTTCACACCTCAGAGTTTTTCTTGTTCCGACGGGGGAGCAACAACAGGAATATTGTCCCCTCTCCCTCCTGAGTATCGAAATCCACGCTGCCACCGTGGATTTTAGCAATCCTTCGGGTCATAGCAAGCCCGAGACCGAGTCCCTGAGCCTTGGTGGTGAAGGAGGGGGTGAAAATCTTGTTGATGATGCCTTTGTTGATACCCGGCCCGTTGTCTTTCACATAGACACCCCAGTATCCGCCCGGCACTGTCCAGCTTTTATGCCATCCTGAGACCCTGTCGCCCTGTCCGACGACCCCTATGGTTATATCGCCGCCCTTCACGGCAAGGGCATCGGCGCTGTTCCTTACAAGGTTCACAACGGCTTCCTCCAGCCGTTCATCGTCGAAACATGCTATTTCTGGCGGGTTGTGGAAAACCAATCTCAGATTTATGTCCTGAAGTTCACCGATCATGTATCGAAGTTTTCTGATAAGCGAATCGAAGAAATCCTTAACATTATGCTCCTTGCACACGAGGTCCATGTTATGCGAAAACTGTCGATATTGGTGCAGGATGCTCGAAATCTTTGTGATTTCTTCGTCCAGGATATCCATGAGTTTTTCAGTGTCTTTCGGAGATGCCCCCTTCTTCAGCATCTGCACCACTCCTTTAAGGGCAGCCACAGGGTTGCCGAGCGAATGCACCATTTCGGCCATCTGCTGGCCGAGCAACGCATATTTCTCTTGCTCCCTGAGCCTTTCCTGTAACTTTTTCTGTTCCGTTACGTCCTGAATGGTGAAGATAAACCTCTGAGCATTCGGGAGATTGGAAAAAATGACAAGATAATTCCTCCCGTTAAATGACAATTCCTTTTCATAACTATCCTTGTTTCTGGAATTTCCTTCTGCAGACTGATTTTGGAAAATCGAGTATAACTGAGGCCATAATGTCCTCACTTGCTCGATGTTTTTCAGGACAGATTTTGAGTTCTTGTCCTGCAAAACGCGCTTAGCTGCGTCGTTTATGTAAAGCACGTTGCCCGTCCTATCCAGAACCAGCACAGCGGATGGGATGTTTTGCAGGATAAACGATGTGTCCATGCGGGCACGAGTGAGCGACTCCTTCAACCTGCCGAGTTCAATTGTCTTGGATTTCACTGCCTCGGCAAAATAGCTCGAAAGGGCAGCAATGAAAAAGAGAAACAGGGATTGCAAGAACGCTTTTGCGGCAAGTGCGGGAAGCCCCTCAGGGTTAGCGTTTTCCAGCCAGTCACCCGGAGGGAGGATATCTTTGTAAATCAGAAAAACCATAAAACCGAGCATCAGGGAGGAGTAAAAGGCGGCGAAGAAAGCCCCCTTGCTGGACAGGACAACGGCAGCGGCAATTATAGCTATCCCATAGAGAAAAAGGAACGAACTGTTGAGGGCACCGGTCATGAAAATAATTGCCGTGTAAATGGATATGTCGAGGGCAAAAAGCAAGTAAGCGAACACGGTTCGTGGTTTGCTCGCTCTGATGTAATAGCCAAGAGCGAAGGTCAGAATGTAGATGGAAAATATGAAAAATGCTATGCGGGCGACGAACTCGGTGCCTAAAAAACGATAGTAATAGGCAGCTGTGCCAAGGATAGCGGTAACGGAAGAAATCCTAAGAATCGAGAGCCACCTATATCCTTTTTCAAGCATCATTCAGTCTGGATCGTGCCTGCCAGACCGAATATAGGCAGGTAAAGCGCTATCAAGATACCTCCTACAAATCCGCCCAGAAAAACAAGCATTACCGGCTCTATAACGGAAGCCAATGCCTCAACTGCCGCATCAACTTCCTCCTCATAGAAATCAGCAACTTTTTCAAGCATGTCACTCAATTTACCTGTCTGCTCACCGACGGTGATCAGATGGATGACAAGCGGAGGGAAAATGCCGCTGTCCCTTAGAGGAGCAGCAAGGCTTTTACCCTCGCCTATGTTCTTTCTCGCGTTAAGTATCGCTTCTTCAATAACTTTGTTTCCGACAACACGAGAAGTGATCTCAAGACTTTCCAGTATAGGGACACCGTTCCTGATGAGGATACTTAGTGTCCTCGAGAATCTTGTAAGAGCTGTTTTCAACACCAGAGATCCCACAATAGGGATTTTAAGCAATAATTTATCCCACTTGTAACGTATCGATGGGATTTTCAAAAGCCTTTTTATCAAAATGATGAAGCCGACTATTCCGCCGATTATGTAAAGAAGGTTCTTTTGCATGAACTGACTGACATTAAGGAGGAGCTGGGTCGGCCCGGGCAATTCGCTGCCCACATCGGCATAAAGGGATGCAAAGGTGGGAACAAGTTTAACCAGCATGAGGATAACAACACCAATCGTCACAATGAGCACCACCATCGGATAGGCCATTGCTGATTTCACCTTCCCCTGCAACGCCGTGATCTTTTCGTAGTATTCGGCTACACGTGTGAGGGTTGAGGCAAGTGAACCGCCTGTCTCACCCACATCGACCATGCTGATGAAGAAATCGCCAAACATTTTATGATGTTTTCTGAGCGCATCACCGAGGGTTTTACCGCCTTCCACTTCTCTTTTCACATCAGTAAGTGCTTCTCTCAACTTGTCCTTTGTTGCCTGCTCGGCAAGGATACCGAGCGCCTGAACCGCCGGGATACCAGCATTTATCATAGTAGCAAACTGACGGCTTATAAGAGCGAGGTCCTTGGCAGTAACCCGCTGGAAGAAAGAAAAGGATAATCCTCCTTTTGTCTCATTGATCGTCTCAATGATGATACCCCGATCCCTGAGTCGTTTAACAGCTTCTTCGAGGCTCTTAGCCCTAATTTTACCACTTACCGGCCGCCGATTCATGCGGCCAGTCCATGCAAAAGTAGGCATCTATCAACACCCCCATGAAATTTAGTTTACGCGAATATCAAGCCTGATTCCCTTCCCATGCGTTTTAGCTCTTCAGGATTCGGGGAGGCCAGCATGGCCGTCTGCCACGATATCAAATTTTTCTTGACAAGTTCGAGGAGAGACATGTTCATCGTCTTCATGCCATACCTCTGGCTCGTCTGGATAACGCCGTAGATCTCATGCAAGCGGGCTTCACGGATAAGAGTTCTGATAGCCGGCGTGGCGATCATTATCTCCGTTGCAAGTGCAAGGCCTTTGCCGCTTGCTCTCGGCAGAAGCCTTTGAGCTATAACCGCTTCTAAGACCTGAGCGAGCTGTGTTCTGACCTGCGATTGTTGATGGGCGGGGAAAACATCGATGATCCTGTTGACCGATTCAATGGCCGAATAGGTGTGCAAGGTCGCAAAGACGAGGTGACCAGTCTCTGCAGCTGTCAGGGCAAGGGCAATTGTTTCTTTGTCGCGCATCTCACCCACCATGATGACATCAGGGTCCTGACGCAGAGCATATTTCAATGCATTGGCAAAGGATTTTGTGTCCTGGTCAATCTCACGTTGCGAGATTATTGACAGTCTCGGCTGATACACGTATTCGATCGGGTCTTCCACGGTCAGGATGTGTTCTGCGCGTTCGTTGTTTATTTTGTTTATGAGGGAAGCGAGAGTAGTGGATTTACCGCTACCCGTCGGCCCCGTAACAAGAACGAGGCCCTGTGATTTCTGGGTCAGTCCTGCGACTACCGGTGGGAGTCCGAGAGCTTCAGGAGTGGGGATTCTGACCGGAATCCTTCGTATAGCCGCTGCTACAGTTCCCTGCTGCCAGTAGGCATTTGCCCTGAAACGGCTCAGTCCGGCAATCGAGATTGCAAAGTCGAGTTCCATTTCGTTTTCAAACCTGAGTTTCTGTTGGTCATTCAAAACGCTATAGATTAACATTCTGGTTTCTGCTGCTGTAAGTGGTTCTGTCCCAAGCGGAGTCAGTTTTTTATCAATACGCAAATACGGGGGTATCCCTGCTATGATGTGCAGATCCGTTGCCCTCTGTTCAACGGTTATCCTCAAAAGTTGTTCCATTGTGTATCCCATTTTAATCCTCCACGGTTGCTCTCAGGACTTCCTGGATGGTTGTTTTTCCAGCCAATAGCTTCTTTATTCCCGCCTCACGCAAGGTCACCATCCCTTGCTCTATGGCCTTTTCTTTAATGGCGTGAGTAGGGGCATTTTTAAGGATAAGCTCCCTGATCTCAGGTGTTATCTTCATCACTTCATACAAACCTTCACGGCCGGAATAGCCGGTATTGTTACAGGCATTACACCCTTTGCCATAGTAGAGCGTGGCTCCCCGCAGCTCATCTTCGCTCAAATTTAGCTTCAAAAGGTCATCTTTTGTCGGATGATAAGGGGTCTTACATTTAGGACAAATTTTTTTGACAAGACGCTGAGCCACAATGAGGTTCAGCGAAGCGGCGACAAGATACGGGGGGATGCCCATATCGATCAACCTGCTGACGGTGCTCGGTGCGTCGTTGGTGTGCAACGTTGAAAGCACAAGGTGACCTGTAAGTGCCGCTCGAATAGCGATCTCCGCCGTTTCGGTATCACGTATCTCACCCACGAGGATAATGTCCGGGTCCTGACGCAAGAACGCCCTCAATGCAACAGCGAATGTCAGGCCGATGTCCTCCCTGATCTGGACCTGATTTATGCCCGGAAAGTCATATTCGACCGGATCTTCAGCCGTCATGATGTTGACTTCGGGCTTGTTCAACCTCGAAATTGCGGAGTAAAGCGTTGTCGTTTTACCGCTACCCGTCGGACCTGTAACCAGGATGATGCCGTAAGGCCTCTGGATAGCCTCAAGGAACAGTTTAAGCGCCTGCTCTTCCATGCCCAATTTTGATAGGTCAAATTTAAGGTTGCTCTTATCCAGAATACGCATAACCACCTTTTCGCCGAACAGGGTTGGCAGGGTGGAAACACGCAGATCGATGACGCGACCATCAGGCAGTTTCATCTTGATGTGACCGTCCTGAGGCAAACGGCGCTCAGCGATATCCAGCCTCGACATAATCTTTATCCTTGAAACGACCGCATCCCTGTAGCGCTGAGGGATAGGCATAACTTCATGCAAAACGCCATCGATCCTGAACCTGACACGAACAAACCTCTCATAAGGCTCTATGTGGATATCGCTTGCACGTCTCTTAACCGCCTCTATGATTATGCCGTTAACCAGTTTTACAACCGGCGCTTCTTCAACGAGTGCAGCCGCTGTCTCAGGGGATGTCTCCTCTTCCTCCATAACCTCAAGTTCACTATCAGACTCTTTCAGGCTTTCAAGTATCTCTTTCAGTTTGTCTTCCGCCCCGTAATACTGGTCAATGGCCCTCATAATGGAGGTTTCTGTGGCAAGCACAGGCTCGATGTCGAATCCAGTTATAAACTTCAGGTTGTCGACAATAGTGTAATCGGTGGGGTCGCTCATGGCTACAATCAACGTGCGCCCTCTCCTCTTGATAGGGAAAACCTTGTATTTTCTCGCAAGTTCCACCGGAACGTATTTGAATATGCTGGGATCAACGTCTTCGGTTGTGGGGTCAACCACAGGTATTCGATAAATTTCTCCAAGTGTTCGAATCACATCATCTTCGGAAGCTATTCCCATTTTGGGGATCAATTTTACAAGGCTGAGATTGGAGTTTTTACGTTCCTCCAGAAGCATCTCAGCCTGTTCCTTGGTCACGATTTTGGCACGTAAAAGGGCATTCAATATTCTCCTGTCATCCACTTCTCACAGCCCCCCTGATGTTTTATGTCAGGCCGCCATCTATTATAAAGGTCTGGCCAGTTATGTAACTCGCCCTATCCGAGCAGAGAAAGGCGACGAGCTCGGCCACATCTTCAGGTTTACCAAACCTCCTCAAAGGGATATTGCTGAAGTAGGCCTTTTTCACCTCATCTGGCAGAACAGCGGTCATATCGGTCTCGATGAAGCCCGGTGCCACCGCCACAACCCTGACGTTTCTCGGCCCGACCTCCTTGGCAAGGGATTTTGTGAATGCTATGAGTCCGGCTTTAGAAGCGGCATAGTTGGTTTGCCCGGCGTTGCCGATTATCCCCACGACCGATGAAATGTTCACGATAACGCCACTCCTTTGCTTCATCATCTGGCGGATCACGGCTTTTGAAAAATTAAATGCACCTTTCAGGTTGACCGAGATGACCCTGTCCCAATCCTCCTCCTTCATCCGCATCAGCAACGTGTCCCTCGTTATCCCGGCGTTGTTGACCAAAAAATCCACCCTTTTCCAGTGACTGATGACTTCATTAACGCCGTCAGCAACTGCCCTTGAGTCCGTCACGTCCAGCGGGATGGCCACGGCTTCGCCGCCGGCTCCCTTGATTTCTCCAACAAGTTCATTCAAAGCCTCTGCGTTCCTCGCGACGAGTGCGACCCTTGCCCCTTCACCGGCAAACTTCAACGCTATGGCCCTACCGATGCCGCGGCTGGCACCGGTGACGATGGCAATCTTCCCTTCAAATTCCTTCATGTGAGATCCTCCTCGAGATGGAATCCGCGAACCTTATGGGTTCGGGCAATTTGTAGCCCCTTGTGAGGTTTAAAATCCACTTCACACTCGACTCGACATCAATGAGGTGGCCTGGTGAAATGAAAACAGGCTTTACCCTGTCACGGGTGCGAACCACCGCACCGATAACCCTGCCATCCGCCATAAGGGGTGACCAGCTCCCCCGTCCTTCGGATGGCATGACAAATTTGCCGAAAAGATGCGATTTTGCACATCCTATCGTCGGGAGTCCCACGGTAACGCCGAAATGGGCAGCTATACCCAGCCCCCTCGGATGGGCAATTCCCTGACCGTCCACCACTATCAAGTCAGGCTTCTTTGCGAGCTTCCTGAAGGCCTCGAGCAAGGCCGGCAACTCCCTGAAAGATAGAAAAGTCGGAATGTAAGGGAATTCGACCGGTGCAGTGTGATGGGCGATCTCAACAAGCTTCAGGGACGGATAGGAAAGAAGGGCGACAACAGCAGTCATCTCGTTCTTTGAACGGTTGTAAGATACATCGCAACCGGCGACGTAACGGACATCCCCATCGAATTTATCGAGCCTGACGCTGCCAGCAAGCCTGATTTGAAGCTCTTTCAATTTGTCCAGTTCCATCGTTTCAATTCTAACCCATAAAAAAAGCTATGTCCATGAGGCAAAATCGTGGTTGCAACCCCTGTGTATTAAATATGTTCGCTCAGACATGAAATTTGCACAGGTATAAGCCTCTGAGATACAATAAAGTTGTATCGTCGCTTTGATTTAATGAACGGATGGAAACAATCTCAACGGAGAGTGAAATGAAGTCAACGTTGCAGTCTGAGCTTTTGAATCGACATTAACCCCGTATTCGCGGAGATCTCCATAAAAGACTCGAACGCTATAGAAAAACAGTTAGGCAATGGAAACCTTCTTTCTCCGAATTAGATAAGAGCGAGACAAAATGGACTTAGAGCAATTGAGGCAATACCTGAACGGATTGGCGGATTCGCTCACTCCAGACAACAGAGATTTGTTAAACGCAGGGTTAGAGGGTTTATCTTTTCCCTCAGAGTTCACAGGATTGCACAGTTACTGGACATCGTTATGAAAAAAATGGCTTCATTGAATATCATGTTTTTCATTTCTCAGGCGTAGCAGCTCTCGATGGCGGCCACGAGGGCGTCGAATATCTCCTCAGGAGGCACGTAGCGTATCCCTTTGAGAGACCTTGAGAAATAGAACTGGCGCCGGGCGAAGGTTCTCGTTCGTTTCTTGGTTAGCCTGACGGCGGTCTCCAGATCCATTTTGCCCTGAAGGTGAAGGTATAGCTCGCGATAGCCCAGCGTGTTCATAGACGGCAGGCTGAGGTCGTAGCCCATCTCCATCAGGTTTCTGACCTCGTCTAAGAACCCCCGCTCCATCATGACGTCCACCCTCCGATTTATGCGCTCGTAGAGCTGAGGTCGGGGCATGGCGTTGAAGAAATAGACCGGCCTGAACATCGGCTGTCTCTGGTTCTCCCTTCGCACGACCGAAATGGGTTTTCCGGTCTGGTAGAAAACCTCCAGCGCCCTGATGATTCGGAACCAGTCGTTGGGATGCACTTTTGCGGCCGTCTCAGGGTCAATTTTTTGCAGTTCATCGTAAAGTGCCGCGGGTCCTTCTTTTTCGAGCCGTTCTCTAAGTTTCTCGCGTACCGATTCCTCGATGGGCGGCGACTCGAAAAAGCCCTCAAAAAGTGCTTTGAGATACAGAATGGTGCCGCCGACGACGAGGGGTATCGAGCCGCTCTCCAGGGCCTTTTTAATCTCCCTTTCGGCGTCAAGTGCGAAATCCTGAGCGCTGTAGGTCTCATCGGGCATCCTGATGTCTATCAGCCGATAGTGCCGGCGCAATTCGGGCGGCGGTTTCGCTGTGCCGATGTCCATGAACCTATAGACCTTTCGCGAATCGCAGGAGATCAGCGTGAGCTCAGGGAAACGCTCAAGCAATCGGCGGGCGATAGCGGTCTTGCCGGACGCCGTCGGGCCTGTCAGGACGATGATTTGGGGAAAACCGCTCATTTCTTCGCGTAAAGGTAACGCTTGATCTTCAGGGTTGGTGTCTTCTCGAACGGCTCCGGATGCTCAACACACCGGGAGATCTTCGAGTAGGCAGGCAGTTTCTGGTTCACTTCCCGACAGATTTCGTCCAGAATTTCCCGCATGATCCGCTCGCGCTCGGCCTCGGATTTACCTTCCAGCCTGTCCTCGATCATGGCGTAATCTGGGTAGATCCATGCCTCCAACCTGCCATCATTTTGCAGGACAAGGGATTCCTGAACCAGCGGATGGGCGTTGAATTTCTCCTCGATGGCCTCAGGGAAGATGTTTTCACCGCTCGGACCGAGGATCAAACTCTTCGACCTGCCCTTAATGTAGAGGTAGTTGTCATCGTCCAGGTAACCCAGATCCCCGGTCTTCAGCCAGCCGTCAGGGGTGAGCACCTCCTCGGTGAGTCTCCGGTTTTTGTAATAGCCCTTCATGATGTTCGGGCCTCTCAGGTAGATTTCGCCGACCCCGGTCTCCGGGTCAGGGTTCTCTATCCTGACCTCGATGTCGATCAGCGGTTTGCCCACCGAGCCGGGCCGTGTCTCATTGACCTTTGCGCCTGCAACGACTGGAGAGGCCTCGGTCATCCCGTAGCCCGTCGCATAGGGGAAGCCGCATTTGCGCATGAACTGCTCTATCTCCTCGTTCAATGGCGCTCCGCCGAAGGACATGGTGCGGAGTTCGCCGCCGAAGAAGTCCATGAGCTTTTTGCCGATCTTCCGGTAAATCATTCCGGAAGTCAGCGGGTTTCTGACCAGGAACCTGATTACAAGGTTTTTCTGGAGCGATGGCACCACCTGCTTTTTATAGATTTTTTCGATGATGAGCGGCACGGAGGCCATGACGGTCGGTCTGACCTTAGCACAGGCCATTTGCAGGATGCGCGGAGTCGGTTTCTTGCCAATGTAATAGATCGGGGCGCCTTTGTAAAGCACGTAGAGGAAGCCGAGGGTGTTCTCGTAGGAATGGGACATCGGGAGGATGGAGAGTATCCTGTCCTCAGGCGTCACGTCGAAGAAATGGTCGATCTGGATGATGTTCGAGGCGATGTTGTAGTGGGTCAGCATGACGCCTTTGGAATGCCCGGTCGTCCCGGATGTGTAAACTATGGCTGCGAGGTCGTCCTCGTCCGGCTCGTATTTGATTAACCCGACCTTCGATGGCAGGCTCCTCAAAAGTTCAGATGCCTGTTCTATCAGGCGTGAGATCGGGGATGTTTTCACCGGATTCCGTTCCGGCACAAAGTCGTCCAGCGAGATGATATGCTCCACACCTGAGACATCGACTTCTGAGAGCTTCTCGATCTGCCGTCTTGTGGCGAACACGATTCGACTGCCGGAGTGTTTCAGGATGTGAGCCATGTCATCGGCGTGGAAATCCGGCAGGATCGGCACCGCAACCGCTCCCATGAAGACTATTGCGAGGTAAGCGATCCCCCAATTCGGCGAGTTCTCCCCGATGATGGCAACCCGGTCGCCTTTGATGATCCCGTGATCCTGAAGCATGTGCGATAGCGAAATGACCTTCTCCTTCAGTTCCCTGAACGTGATCGGCACGGAGTCATAGAACCCAAGGGCCGGCCTGTCGCCGTATTCATCGAATTTCGGGCACAGAAGCGCCCTGAGTGTCTTTTTCACATTGATTTCGTCAACTTTCCATTTTTTCATGGCTGGAATTTTAAGCCCAATCGGCGCGCCCTTCAAAATGTTCTATGTTAGGCGGATGTGAGCTAAGAGTGAGTTAAAGGTTAACACATATGATAGCCGTCATTGTGGATTGGGCGTCTCGCCCGACGCCTGAACAGGTGGTGAGATGATCGAGGCTGGTATTTAGCCTGATGCTTCATGACGGCCGGGGACGGCCGTCCCACCTTTGTTTTAGCTTCCCACATCTGTTTTACTGACTGCTTCATCATGAGTGACACCTGATGGCCATCCTGCTGGTATTCGGATACGGGAACGAAATAGTGTCCTTCAGGGTCAAACAGAACGTCTTTCGGTTTTTGAACATTTGGGTAAACCATCAAAGATTGAAACGTTGGTCATATACCATTAGAATGTCGGGTTGAAAAGGCTCATGCTGCCTGAGGATCTCATGGGGTGGTTGGAGGAAGCACCCGCCTTTGTGATTCCCCGGTAGTGTGTGATTGGAATTGAGTGCGACCAAAACAAGGGGAGGTTAAATTATGTTATGGTTGGTTCTAATATCAACGCTGGGGTTTAATTCCATAACCCCGGGGATGGCTATTGAGCGGGAGATAGGCCGTTCATCCAACAAAAATGTCCCGTATCACATCAACTATCAGGGATTCCTGACATCCGGTGGCTCAGTGGTAAACGACACTTTGCAGATGGTTTTCAGGATATTTGGTAGTTCGACCGGAGGCAGTCCGTTGTGGGAGAGCCATGCAATGAACGTTGTGGTTAGGGATGGCGTTTTCGATGTGGTTCTCGGTTCGGCTGTTCCGATACCGCCGGACGTGTTCAATGGCGATGTGAGGTGGCTTGAGATCGAGATCGAAGGCACGGTTATGAGTCCGAGGCAGGAGCTGGGTAGCGTTGGCTACAGTGTCAGGTCCGTTTTCGCTGATACGACGGCCTTTGCCGTTTCCAGTGGACATGCCGACTCGGCACGCAGGGCGAGGTTCTCCGACCATGCCGCTCTTGCCGATCAAGCTGACACTGCCGCCTTTGCGGCGGAGGCCGGTCACGCCACGACGGCTGACACCGCGCTTTTCGCCCACGTGGACTCAGTCGATTATGCCCTTGAATCTCATCATGCCATATTGTCAGATTCGGCTGGATATGCCCTCTTATCCGGGCACGCCACAGTCTCTGACTCGTCTGTCCACGCCCAGCAAGCTTATCATGCTGTGAGTTCTGATACGGCGAGTTTCGCCATGGCTTCTGCCCATGCATCCGTGGCCGACACAGCGATGTTTGTCGCCGTGGACTCGGTGAACTATGCCGTCACAGCCGGTCACGCAACAGCTGCAGATTCAGCCGGTTTCGCAGCCAATTCGGGTCATGCGCTCGTGGCCGACAGCGCCCTGCACGTCTCGGTTGATTCGGTTCGACATGCCGTGACGTCTGACTCGGCGGATTATGCCGTCAACTCCGGGCACGCCGTTGTTGCGGATTCCGTAATCCATTCCGTCAACCACGTCTCACGTGCAGACACAGCGGATTATGCGGACTACGCCCGACATGCCGGTGTTGCCGATAGCATTGCGGATTTCTCCGTTGACACAGTTCAGCATGCGATTACAGCCGATTCCGCGGACTACGCCGTGGCAGCAGGTTCAGCTGACTACGCACAGCATGCTGGTGTCGCAGACAGCGTAAGTAATTTGTCCGTTGATTCGGTTCAGCATGCGGTGACGTCCGACTCGGCTAATTATGCTGTGGCAGCGGGTTCAGCCGACGAAGCGAACCATGCGACGGATGCCGACACTGCCCAGTATGCGTTTTCAGCAGGACATGCAGATTTTGCCGACAGTTCTGTTGTTTCCGACTCGGCCGATTTCGCCCATCATGCCGCCATGTCCGACAGCGCACTGAGGGCCGACTCCGCAGACTTTGCGGCTTCGTCCCACAACGCAGTTTATGCTGATACAGCGCTTTACGCACACATCGATTCCGTAAATTACGCCTCGTCCGCAAATAATGCTAATTATGCAACTCATTCGGACACATCGAATTATGCTTTTTCGGCCGGATATACGCCGGTTAGCGACACGGCCAATTATGCCTCGTCGGCGGGCAATGCCTCAACAGCGGATTACGCCGCTCGATCTGATACCAGCGCCTATGCGGAAAGTGCAAACAATGCTACCACTGCCGATACTGCACAGTTCGCTTATTATTCTGCTCACGCAGCTTATGCCGATTCCAGTTTGACGGCGCTGTGGAGGACTGATGGAATGGTGCTTTACCCGAAAAGCGGCTACGGCATATCTATCGATACCGAAAACGTGTATTACGGAAATTTTGCTTACACTCATGTCAATCTGGGATTCCATTCCTTCACTGGATATTCCGATACCACAAAATACGCCAGCGTTCTGGGTGGTTATCGCAACTGGGCCGAAGCCACATACTCTGTCGTAGGCGGCGGTCTCCACAATGCGGCTGTTAAAGAATTTTCCGCGGTTATGAGCGGTGATTCTAATTCTGCGGGGGGTAAATACTCTTTTATCGGTGGCGGTGCGCAGAACTATGCACTGAGCAATTACGCGGTTATTGTAGGAGGCAGGGATAATGACGCAAATTACGAGAAAGCCGTTGTTGTAGGAGGTAGCTCCAATTCGGCATACGGAGTTAGCGCGTCAGTGGTTGGCGGAGATTCCAACCTCGCCAGCGGCTCCTACTCTTTCGTAGGCGGCGGGCAATACGATACCGTAGGTTCATTTGCTGGATTCATCGGTGGAGGCGTGAACAACAGAGTTGCGTCATCCTACAGCGGCATAGCTTCGGGTTATAGCAACTATGTAACTGGTTCCATATCGTTCGTTGGTGGTGGCGCGAAGGATACTGCATCTGGAGCATATTCCGCGGTGCTTGGCGGTTATAAGAATGTTGCAAGTGGGTTTGCCAGCCTTGTTGTTGGAGGCTATATAAACAGCGCTTCCGGTGACCGCGCGGTTGTGGTTGGAGGTTACAACAATGAGGCAAACACCATTTATTCCACTGTCGTAGGAGGATCCGACAACGCAGCGGCTGATTCATTCTCTTTCATCGGAGGCGGAAGATTTAACATAACAGGCAAATATGCAGTAGTTACAGGAGGGTATAAAGATACGGCATCAGGAGAATATTCCTTCATCGGAAACGGTTACAGAAACAATGCCTCTGGATATAGTTCAATCGTAGTTGGCGGTTATTTGAACGATGTCGGAGGAAAATATGGATTTATTGGGGGCGGCTGGTATAACGAAGCATCCGCCTATACCAGCGTCGTGCTGGACGGCTACTGGAATGAGTCATCGGATTCATTTGCCACTGTCATCAACGGAATGTCCAACTCGGCAAGCGGCCATTATTCTTTTGTTGCTAATGGAAAATACAACATCGCCGACGGCGACTTTACTTTTATTTTTGGATATTACGCCAGAACCCAGGGCTATGACAGTGTTGCCGTGTTTAACTGGGGGAGCGGGCAAGGCCACTTTTTCATAGGAAACAACGCTTTTTCGACCAGCCATCGCCTTTACGTCAATGGAACCATCTATTCTTCAAAGGGCATCTACCAGAAGGCCCCATCGGGGAAGGCGCTGGAGACCAAAATTGACGATGCCATGGGTAGAGTCAGCCGTCTGAACGGCGTCTTTTATTCCGATGATGGAGAGGATGACGTTGGCCTGAACGCCGATGAGGTCGCTCAGGTGGTGCCTCAGGCCGTGGCCTATTCCCCTGAGGGAGAGGTCGAAGGCGTGGATTATTCCAAACTCGTTCCCGTGCTTATCGAAGCGATCAAGGCTCAACAGAAAGAGATCGATCAGCTGAAGGCCCGGGTGCAGGAGCTGGAAAAAGCACGGGATGGGCAGAGATGAGACGGTTACTCCCTCTCATCCTGACATTGATTTTGCCGGCTGTTGTTTTTGCTCAGTCGAACTATGAGCTCAGGGCCGGCCAGATTTCCATGGGGGGCGGCAGCGCCGCCTCACAGAACTACACCCTGAAAAGCGTCTCAGGGCTTTCTGTCACAGGCAGAAGCTCAGGTGGAGCCTTCACTCTGACATCAGGAATGCCTTACGGGAGCATAACTTTCGGCATCGAGGAATCCCCCATCGAGCGTCCGCCCGCCATCTTCAAGCTCTATCCAATGGCGCCTAATCCATTCAGAAACCACACAAGGATAATTTTCTCGATCCCGTCGAAAACCGACGTTGCTATCTCGGTTTACGATGTTTCCGGCCGATTGGTCTGGAGCGTGTTCATGGATGACGTCGAGCCGGGACAGCACTCCGTCGGATGGAACGGGACTGACGTCAACGGTCACCATCTGCCCGGAGGCATGTATATCCTCAGATTTCGGGCGGGTGAATTCGACGAGGTCAGGAAGTTCCTGATTTTGAGGTGAAAACATCGGGCGGCGGCCGAAGGCCGCCGCCCATCCCCATGCTGAAATTTCCATCCGCTTTAGCTCTCTGCCGGAACCCATTTCCCCTGACCCAGGAATAATGTCTACCTCTTGTCGAGTTTGGCATGGCTTTCAGGGTAAAAGCAGATAAAAACTGACGGGCCGGGCGTCTTGTCTAACACCCGACCCAAACCGCCTGAGAGCAGGCCTTTTGCCTTGTAATTTATGTCCTAACAATCTATCTTGCCGTGATTTTAGCAAAGCCCTATCTCAAGTGCAACACCTTCCTTGTAATAAGCGAGTTCCGGCCACGGCCGACGACGAAATAGATTCCGCCCGGCAATGAGTTCACGGAGATAGTTGTCTTGCCCGACATTCCGCTGACCGTTTTGCTCAGAATCAGCCTGCCGGTCACATCGAAAAGCTGCAGCTCGTTCAGAGCGCCGTTCCATCTCACATCCAACAGGTCCCCTCTTTGCGTGACCCATAACTTGCCATGATGCGCCGGGTTTTCGACATAGCCCGGTTCGGATATGCCCGTCGAATTCCATGTAGATGTCAGCGTTACGTCGTCGATATACCAGCCTTCTAACTGAACCTCATTGTCCTCGCTATAAAACGCCATTGTCAACTGGATCTCCGTTCCGGGCCTCAGCCCTGTCAGCGGGATGTCAAACTGTTTCCATGTGGTGGATTGACCGTCCAGACTTGCAACGAACCGATAATCCGTGTCTCCGTTCACTTTATACCTCACGATCCCGAAATCCCAGCCCGCCTGAGTCTCGAAATACGTCCAGAATTTGAGGTGCGGATTGATCCCGACGAGCATCCAGGGCGATGTGATGGAGGCCATGACGTTTGGAGGATACTGCCACGAACCCTCGTTCCCGAAATAAAGGCTTTGCTGGCCGCTGTGGCTCCTGTGGGCTGTCAGGTGCCATGGAGACTCGACGGTCCATCCCTGGACCCCATCCTCAAAATCAAAGCTGTAGCCCACATAGCCGCTGGACAACCACAGGGTATCACTGAACGGCTCAAGCCTGAACATGGCAAAGTTGGAGCCGCAGGCGACGGTGTCCAACTGAAAGCTCAGGTCGATGGTAGTGGAATCGCCCGGCGCAATCGAACCCACCTGCAGGGAATCGTCCGGGAACGACAGACCTGCTGAGATCGGGATCGGATGGAGCCACAGGTCGCTGACTTCCGCTGCGCCGGTGTTGACCACGCGCAGCCGCGCGGTGCTGTAAGGCGTGCCATCGGAAATCGAGGCGATGGAGAAGGAAAGCCTGAATCCGAACACCGTTATCGGTTGTTCCATTGTGTCCGCCGGGAGGTTGGCGCCTGAGATGACCAGTCGAACGTGGGAGTTGCAGGTCGAATCGCCGGCGTGGATGGTGGTGCTGACCACGAATGTGTCGCTGACTCCGAAAGAAGGCGTTGTGAATCGGCTGCTGTCAAGGGAAAGACACGGCCCGGCCGTGATCGCGAGAGAGAAGTCCTGCACCGGTTCACCGCTTCGATTGACTAATTTGACCGTGAAAGGCGACGATTCGCCGAAGGACATCACCCCATCATCGCCGCCGTAGGTGATTTCAACCAGTTGAATGTTAGAAGATTGAACCGTGACGGTATCGTCATGAAAAACATAGCCGTCCTTCCAGACCGCAACCTCGATCCAGCCCGATGCAGCTTCAAATTCGAGGTAGCAGGTGCCGTCCGGGCCGGTGACTCCACGCGTAAGCACTGAATCGTTCTGAAAAACCGTGACACGTGCATCGGGAATCGGCTCGCCGGTGGGAGCCGTCACCGTAACCGCTAGATTGTTCCGTCCGCTTACCGGCCGGCCGCTCATGGAGACCTCCATCTGCTGGAGTTCGGCCGTAGGAAGATAGAGGTCAGGGTCTCCTAACAGGTTAACGGCGTATTCGCTCCATCTGAACGTGTTGGCGCCATCGGCCTGAGGCGCATAGAGCGCTTTGACGCTGGCCAGCGCAACGCCTAACTGCTGCAACCGATTCCTCACAACCTGATGGAAAAACTCGATGTCCATCCTGTCGGTCGAGCTGTAACCCATGAACTGCGGGATATACCACCCGTATCGGCTGTTTCCTATGAAAAATCCGCCGCCGTTCGGCGCCTTGACGAACCGCTCCGCGATGCAATCATAGTCGAAGGATGCCACCCAGCAGCCGATGGAATAGAATACTCCGACGTATTTCGGGGCATTGGTCAGCTCGTTGAAGGCATCCATGTAGATGTAATCCGGCCCGGCCTGCATCATCCATGTGTTGCCATGGCCTTCATGGTTGACGAAGTTGTAGCCGTAGTTCAGGAAGCCTATGAGGCTGTTGGCCGTCAGATTGCCGAACCGCTCGTAAAGCTTCATAACGCTGACCTCAGGTTCCACTTCAGCGGCGATCATGTCCTTGAGCACGCCTCCGTCGTTGGATTCGTCGAGATAACTTGCGGCGAAAAGCGCTGTGCCGGAATAGTTCGGTGCGTGCTGGCTTTCATAGGCGATCACCTTGTTGACAAACACGGAAACTTCCTGAGAGGTTGAGACCGGTGCCCTGCCGACGAAAACGTCCGGGAGCATGTCGACACTGTCGTCAACTTCCCCGAAAACATTGTTGCCGTTGGCATCCCATGTGCCGTCGAGGTCGGAAAAGTAGAGGTCAGTCGGGATAGTGTCGCCTTCCTGAGGTGTTGGCTCGGAATTCACGGCGAAAGCCTTTCTGTAAGGCAGGACGTCGGTGTCGCCGCCGAGCAGCACATAGACAAGGCCTGAATCCAGCGCTGTTTTCAGGTAGTTCCTGAGGGCCTCGGCATCGTCCCTGCCCGAATAGTTGCTCCTTATCCATTCGATTGTCCTGAGCGCAACCCTGTGCCCTTTTCTGGTCTTCCACCTGATCAGCGGCTGCCAGGCCGGGGCAAGATTCCCGGAAGTGATTATCAAGTAGTCAAAACCCGTGGTTTTCGGTGCTGTCCTGACGAGGAGCTCGCCGTTGGCAACGATTCGCTTGAGAAAAGCCAATCTTGAGGCCGGCACATTTACGGGAGCCGTTTCCCATTCGATCTCGATTTTCCGGTTGAAGATGATCCGTTTCCCGACCGGGTCGAACTGAACCGGGTAGAGCTTTATCGCAGCCACCCTGACGTCTGCGATACGACCGGGTTTGATCGAGTAAGGTTCTGAGGGATAGAGGCTTCCGCTGTTATAAATCTTCGGGTCAGGTGGCGAAAACTCCAGTTTCCCTTCTCTGTCGGTTGGCAGTGGGATCGGCGATGGAGAAACATATACGTTTTCCATAGTGTCAGCCGCTAAGATTCTGATTTTGGGAAATTTCCCGTTTTCCGGAAGCGCCACTAACAGGTTTTTGACCGGGAGCCATGGCCTGCCGTATTCGGTTTGCATAGGGAGGTCTTCGACAAAGGGGATGGTTCCTCCCCCCGATTTTTTCAGGTCAGGTGCCTGAAATTCCAGTGTGAAGGCATATAGAGATGCAATTATCAGAAAGTTCATCATGATTTAACTCCAGTGTGGTTTTAAGGGGGGGAAAGGATACTGCAAAAGGCAGATAAAACAAAGATCGGGGCGAGTGGATTCGAACCACCGACCTCTTGGTCCCGAACCAAGCGCGCTAACCAAACTGCGCTACGCCCCGATCTGTCGGTGCAAAACTATATAAACCGAACTTGTTTTTGTCAAGCATCGGCGGCTATTTGCCGCTTTTACGGTTAAAATCGGTCGAATGGAGAAAACGAATATCTATAAATGTGGCTATTTGCCGTAATAATCCCATCTCTTTGTCCCAAGCGTCTTTTCTCCACTGTATCCTTGATATCCATCTGAACCAGAACTGCATTCACATTGCTCCCCACGCCCAATGTGTGGGGTATACCTTCACCTTAGGCTTCTTTTTCGTAAGTCCATGTCTATCGAGTATGTGCATTACCGTGTGTTCGGAAAGCTTTACACCCTGCCGCTTCCTGAGCTCCTTTTTGTATCTTCGTAGTTTCGATAATCTTGCGTCGGGCTTCAAAGTCATTCATAAGGGTTCATCTTAAGACCTCTTTGGAGGTGAATGTTAGCATTTTCGGTCCATTTTTCTGGAAGGAGTTATTTTATGGAGCCAATTTATCAAGTCTTTCATTAAATTCTTGTCAATAGGCGGGTCAATATCTCCTGGCAGTTTTACATCCGCCTTTTGACGATACGGTTGTCAAAACCTTAAAATTTGTGTCCTTGCAAAAAATTTAAGGGAGGCAATCAATGGAGCTTCTCCGTGACATTAAAGAGGCCGAGAAAAAGGCCGAGGAAATCAGGAAAAAGGCAAAGGAAGAGGCTGAAAAGATCATCGCACAAGCTGAGGAAGATGCAAAAAGGATAATCCAAGAGGCGGAACAGGAGAGTTCGGAAATAAGGAAGAAGGCGATTCAGGAGGCCAGAGAGGAAGCGGAAAAGAGAGTCGTCCAGCTGGAAAAAGAGGTCGAGAAACAGAAGAAACAGCTCCGGGAATCCGCTCAGGGAAAATTTGATAAGGCTGTGGACTTCATAATCGAAACACTGGTGTCCTGAAATGGCCATCGCAGGCGTTAAGAAAACAATTCTCGTTGTCCACAAAGATGAGAAGGACGCCCTCATCGAAAACCTCCAGAAGGCGTCCGTGATACACATCTCCGACATCTGGAAAAGCAAACTGTTTCAGCAGGAACTTCCCGAAGAACAATCCCCGCAGAAAACCACTTATGGGGACATCCTTCAACGGCTCAAAAGGGTGATAAACGGCCTCAAGAACTATGCCCCACAGCAGGGCGGCGGCCTTTTAGGTAGCGGCAAGGAGAAAGTATCCGCAGAAGAGTTCAAGGAAATCGTAAAATCCTACGATCCGCAACCCGTCATCAGTGCGTTTGAGGAGATTAAAAAGCGTCAGAACGCCATCAAACTGGAACGAAATGCCATTAAGGAGCAGATTTCGGCCCTCTCCCCGTGGGCACCGCTCAAATACGATGTTTCTGAGCTGAAAGAGGTTCGCGACGTCGTCCTTCTGGCTGGCACGGTGTCCCTGAAATCCCTTGAAATCCTCAAAAATGCCTCCATAGAGGTGGAGGAGGTCAATCGTGATTCCAAAAAGGCCTATGTTCTGGTCGCCTACCTCAAGGAGGATGAGGCTGAGGTCAGGAAAGTGCTTGCGGAAGCTGGGTTTGAGGCCTTCGACTTTCGGGATGTGAAGGGCAGGGTTGAGGATGAACTCAAAAGGCTCCAGCAAAAACTTGAAGAGTTGGATCGGGAAGAGGAGATACTCGAAAACAGGCTTCATGAGCTTGCCAGAGAACGCAAAAAACTGCAAATCATCCACGATTATTACGCCACTTTGATGGAAAGGGAGCGTGTGGAAAGCCTTTCCCTGTCAACAAATGAGACCTTCATCCTTGAGGGATGGGTCATCGAAGATAATTGGCAGAAATTCAGGGAGATCACGGACAGGTTTGAGTCCGTTTCCGTGGTGGAAGTCGAGCCGGCAGAAGGTGAAAAGCCGCCGATAGCTTTGAAAAACAAAAAGATTTTCCGTCCCTACGAACTGATAACCGAGATGTATGGCCTCCCGGACTTCAGGGAGGTAGATCCCACGCCGTTGCTAATGCCGTTCTTCGTGGTCTTTTTCGGGGTCTGCCTAACCGATGCGGGCTACGGACTGGTCGTGACTCTGCTTGCACTATGGCTCATGAAAAAGATGGGAGCAGAGAACAGGCTCCTTGCCATTCTGGCGGGCGGCGGCCTGTTCACGATAGTCGCTGGAGCGCTTACCGGAGGCTGGTTCGGTGACCTGTTCGTCAGGTTCAACATCCCATTTCTCGCTGCAATAAGGTCAAAGCTTATGTGGTTTGATCCCATGGAAGACCCGATGAAATTCTTTTACATCTCGCTCGCAATGGGTTACATTCAGATCCTCTGGGGTCTGCTCATCGGATTTTACAACAAGTGGAAAATGGGGGCACGTCTGAACGGCATCGCAAATGAGCTCGCATGGGTGATCGTCCTCATGGGACTCGTCCTGCTCTATGTCGCCCACTTTTCATGGGCCAAATGGGCAGTTTACCTTGGCCTCGCTCTGATACTGTTCCTGAGCGGTTCGAGCAAAAACCCCATCTTCAGGTTCTTTCAGGGGCTTTACAACATCTACAATGGCATAGGATTCATAGGGGACCTGCTCTCCTACGTGCGTCTAATGGCGCTCGGCATGGTCACAGCCGGGATAGCTATGGCGGTCAATATCACTGCACAGCTTGTAAAGCCCATCCCTTTCATAGGCTGGCTAATCGCCCTGCTGGTGCTTGTGGGCGGTCACATTTTTAGCATAGCGGTCAACGTTCTCGGCGCATTTGTGCACACGATGCGCCTGCAATACGTGGAGTTCTTCACAAAGTTCTACTCGAACGGCGGCAAGCCGTTCAGGCCTTTCTCTGAAAGACACGAATTTGTTGAGATAGAGCATTAAAAACCGTGTTGTCACGGCTCGAATTGTCGGGTCGCATCAAAATCAAAGAAAAGGAGGTCATTAAATGCAAGTTATCTGGAGTGTCATAAGCCAAACTGCTCAGACAGCACATACAGGTTGGGGACTGGCTCTTGCAATGGTAGGTGCACTCACAGCGGTTTTGCTGGGCGGAATAGGCTCAGCTGTTGGCGTTGGCCTTGCCGGACGCACGGCAACCGGCGTCCTTGCCGAAGACCCGGACAAGTTCGGACGTCTGTTCCTTCTCGTCGCACTGCCCGGCACACAGGGGTTCTACGGATTCATCGGCGGACTCTTTATCATCCTCAAGGTGGGAATCCTCGGCACACCCAAGCCTGTGAGCGTGGTTCAGGGCTGGCAGTTCTTCTTTGCAGCGCTTCCGGTCGCAATCTCCGGCCTCGTCTCCGGCATACATCAGGGTAAAGTGGCGGCATCCGGCGTCGAAATGGCAGCCAAACAGCCCGAAGCCTCCATGAAAGCCGTTATCTACGCCGCAATGGTTGAGACTTATGCCGTGCTGGGACTGCTCGGCACTCTTTTCCTCCTTCAGGGCATAAAACTATGAGCACAGAGAAGATAACAAACAAAATCATCCAGAAAGCACAGGCTGAGGCCGAGGAGATTATCGAACAGGCTAAAAAACAGGCCGAGGAAATCATCAAACAGGCACAGGCTGAGGCCGAAAAACTCAAAAAGAACGCTCTCGGTGAGGCCAGAGACCTGAAAGAACGTGAGATTGAGAAGCTTTTGGGCATGAGAAACATCGAGTTCAGAAAGGAGATACTGGCTGAGAAGCGGAAACTCATCGATTCCGTATTCGACAAAGCGGTGAAGAAGATCAAAAACGAGCCTGAGGTTTACCGGAAGCTCATGGAGAAGATGATCAGGTCGATCACTTTCCGTGGAGGCGAAACCATAATCTACTCCGACGACCTGACCGGCAAGATCCTCAAAAAGAACGCCAAAGGCAAATCCTTGAAATTCGAGAAAGGCGATGTGGAGCACGGTTTTATCGTCCGAAGCGGAAACATCGAAATGAACTTCACGGTTGATCTCATCATGAGAGAGGCAAGTCGGGAGCTGGAAGCAGAGGTCGCCAGAATACTTTTTGAACAATGATCAAAATACCACGTCAGGAAGATACGAGATTTGCCCATGCGCTTGGACGCATAAGGGCACTTGAGACACACTTGCTGGACAGGCAGAAGGTCGAAAGGCTACTGGAGTCAGATTCGCCACAGGACCTCGTGAATGCGCTTCAGGATTCGGATTACGGCCCGTGGTTCTCGGAACTGGATTCGCCGTTCCAGTTCGAGGACGCCCTGAAAAAGGAGAGGCGGCGGGTCTTTGACCTGATCGAAAAGCTCTCTCCGGATAGAGCTATACCGACATCTTTCAGGGCAAAGTATGACTTCCACAACCTGAAAGTCCTCACCAAAGCAGCAATCGCCGAAAAGAACTTCGACCATGCACTTGTGGACCTCGGCAACATCCCCATTCAGGAATTCAAATGGGCGATGGAGAACGAGCGATACGACAGGCTACCTGAGCACATTCAGGATGCCTTTCAGGCCGCCATCGAGGCATATTACAGCGGAAAAAAGGACCCACGAGTCCTGTCCATGGTGATCGACAGGAAGATGTATCTCCACTTCATCGATTCCAGTCCCGCCCTTTTCCTGAAGTTTTACCGCCAGGTTGAGATCGACCTGATAAACCTCAAGACACTGGTGCGCCTCAAATACATGGGCCAGGAACACCTTTACGATAAAGCCAAACTCGATGGTGGCACGATAGACCCTTCAATTGCACTCGGCGAACAGCTGGAATCGATACCTCATCATTTCCACAGGACGCCTTATTACGGTTTACTTGAAGATGGAATCTCTTACCTCAAAAAAACCGGTTCGTTCAATCGTCTTGAGAAACTGGTGGACAACTTCCTTGTGGGACTGTTGCGCCGCACAAAATACATCGACATGGGGCCTGAGCCGCTTATAGCCTACTTCTTCGCCAAAATGAACGAGATCAAGGTCGTCCGAATGATCTTCGTGGGAAAAATCAACAGGATGCCATCTGAAAAAATAAGGGAGAGGTTGCCAGATGTATTCTGAAGGCAAAGTCGTGTGCATAGGCGAATATGACATTGTGTTCCCATTCAAAGCGGTGAACCTTGAGGTGGAAGCGGTGTCCAGCGGTCAGGAGGCCCTTGAAGCGGTCAGAAAGTTCAAGGATGCGGGATATGCCCTCATCCTCGTGCAGGAGGATTTTCTTGAGGCGATACAGCCTGTCCTCGACGAAACCATTGAATCACCTTTACCGGCGATAATCTCCATTCCAGGATCAGAATCCACAAGAGGGCAGGCTTTGCTGAGGCTGAGAGAGGTAATCAAAAAAGCAGTGGGAATGGACATATTCGCGGAAAAGTAAAACAAATTGCAAAGGAGAGTCTTAGCTTTTTTCTTATAAACAATTTGAATTTAACTTTGCTTTGCTTTATTTTCTCTCCAGAAAATTTGTAAAAGTCTCGAAAAAACGCAAGGAGGAGGCAAAATGGTTTACAGGGAACACAACGGTTTGATTGTAGTGAGGCTCGATAATGGAGAAAAATTCCCTGAAACGATAAGCAAATTATTCGATGAAATACCTTACATGGAAAGCGGCGTGGTGGTGTCAGCACTTGGCATGCTAAACGAATTCGAATTGGGATACTTCCATGAAGGACAATATGTTATTGATCGTTTTGATACCCCGATGGAACTCCTGTCGATAAATGGGAGTATTGCCCGCAATGCCGAGCCGTGGTATCACATGCATGCAGTTCTTGGAAAAAAAGATAAATCCACGGTAGGTGGCCACTTGTTCGGCGGCACTGTTTGGGGTACTCTTGAGCTTTTTGTCCTTGCTTCGGACGTAAGACTTGGCCGTATTCAAAAAGGGCCATTAAAAGTCCTTGACATCATGTAAGTTATAAAAGGAGGAACAACGTTGATCGTAGATATTGGCGAAAAAGTTATAAAACTCAAGGTGTTGTATTACGGGCCGCCTGAATCGGGCAAATCCACAAATCTGCTTTACATCAACGAAAAATTTAAGGGAAAGAATCTTGGACTGAAAGAGCTGGAAACTGCTGGCCAGAAGCACCTGTCTCTAATCCTCGCTCCTCCCGGCCTTGAAAAACTACGCAGTTTCACGGTTTGGACGGAACTCTACACTGTTCCGAGCAATCCCGAATACAAAACTGCGAGAAGGATTTTGCTCAGAAATGTGGATGCGGTGGTTTTCGTGGCAGATTCTAAAATAGAACGCACAAACGAAAACTTCCAGATGATTGTCGATCTCAAGGATAACCTGACAGCTTACGGGCTGGAGACATCCGATATCTTCATCCTGATGCAATATAACAAACGTGATTTACCGGATGCCGCCCCAATCCCATATCTGCAGAGGGTTCTTAACGGAAGTTTAAAAGCTCCTTATACCGAAGCTATTGCTATACAGGGTGTCGGAGTCATAGAATCCCTCAACATGGTTTTTGAAAAACTCATTGAGTCGTTAAAAACCAAATATGGTTCTTAGACATAAATTTTTTAGAGCGAAGATTCAGAGGCCATATTTTGAAGCGATCTCAGCAAGTTCCTTTTTGAATTTTGCCCTTGATTCCTCCGGGACCTCCTGAGCAAGCAACTCTATGAGTTGAGGGATTTTGTTTTTCGGGAAAGCGCTCTCTTTTTCGCCCAACTGCATGATCTTTTCGCTCATGATAATTCCGGAGATCGGGCCGATGTATTCGGTAAATTTTTTCATAATCTCATCCATAAGTCTCTTGTCGGCAACTTCATCGGGGGATCTGAATTTCTGCACTTTGACAAGGCCAAGGGATATCAACCTTTTGATTGCCTTAAAGACTTCGATCTCGCTTATCCCCAGTTTCGCAGCTATATCCTTGATCCTGGATTTCCCGTCTATCTGAGCAAGAATTTTCCACTCGGTAGCGCTGAGTTTCAGTTCTTCATTGGCCGCAGAAGCACCCTCGGTGAACACCGGAACGGCAAAGGGATCCAGCGCTTCTTTAATGTCTTGCAATTCATCGAGTTTGACCGAGAGGTCAAGAATGATGCTCTCTATGTCTTCGTTAATTGTGGTCTTAGGCGCCTCAACGTTGGGTGAGAACTCAAAAGTGCCTTCATTCCAGAGATACATGAGGAAAAGGGCATCTTTACCTTCCACACTGCCTGTCACAGCATGGACAACGTTTCCCTTACTAAAATAGATCTCCCCTTTGTCCTCACCGTGGTTCAACTCAAGTTTACCGGTGAGGCGTGAGTGATGGATCAGCTCAAGGATGTCTATAAGCTTTATATCTGCTAAATTCCCGGTTATTACAGGCATATTCACCTCTTGGCTTAATGTTACCTTGCTATTATAACGGATTTTCCGCGTCTGACCTGGGCGATATAAATTTTCCTGATGGCATCACCTCTGGAATCAAAGGATATGGTGCCGGTAACCCCACGGTATGGAGGTATGGCCCTACCTACCACTGCAAGGTAACGTCTCACGTTCTCTCTACCAACGCCGTTTTCCTGAAGAGCGGTCAGCACGAGTTTAGCGGCATCATAAGCAAAAGCGGCCCATGCCGAAGGTTCGAATCCGTATTTTGCCCTGTATCTCGCTACAAAGGTCTTGTAAGCTTGAGTGTTAGGATCGACGAATTCAGTATGATAGACCCCTTCAGCGTGGCGGCCAGCCAATTTCTTGAAACTCTGAGGAATACACCCATCGCCTCCGAGTTTCTTGATTCTCCTCAAGCCAACAGAATCAGCTGCGATAAAAGTCTCGGCAGACGTTATGGGGATACCAGCAACAAACAACAAATCAGGATTACTGTTTTTGACATTGGTAAGTTCAACGTAAAGATTCGTAATCCCTCTCTGATATGGTATTCTTGCCACAACTTTTCCACCGAGTGAAGTGAATTCTCGTATGAAGAAGTAGGAAAGACCGCGACCATAGTCATCATTGTCAAAAACCACAACCACACGTCTCGCCCCAAGGCTTGTGAAAGCGAATTGAGCAAGTCTTCTGCCCTGAAATGCGTCACTGGGTACCACACGGAATATGTATCTACCGGCTTGACTGATCCTCGGGCTTGTAGAAGCGGGAGAGATCGCCACAAGACGATATCTGTTATACATCAAAGCTCCAGCAAGAGTCGCAGAACTGTTGTAATGGCCAACAACAGCCATGACAGCAGGATCACGCCCGAACATTCTGGCAACTTTCAAAGCCTTGTTCCTGTTGGCCTGGTCGTCTCCTTTTACCACCGCTATGCTCAGGCCCTGTATGCCACCAGCAAGGTTCACTTCGTCCACGGCCATCTTCACACCGTTGTAGATATGTTCAGGTTCGGGCGCCATTGATGCCACACTAAACGGGGCAGCCACCCCGATTTTTATAAGTTTCAACTGAGAGACAACGCCATCGTATACCGTGGTCGATGGCATAGCTGTCAGTATGGTTGCGGCGAACACCGCAATTAGGAAAGCAAAAACAAAACCGAATCCCAATCTCTTAATCATATTGGTTACCTCCCTCATTATCTACGAAGCCTTTCGATTGCAAGTTGCAAACTACGAGCCATCCTTTCGATGGCCTGTGCAAGTTCGCCGATCTCATCATTGGATCTGACGTCGATTTTTACGTCAAAATCACCCATGCTTATCTTGTTGGCAACTTCCGTCAAGTGAACGATAGGATTGACGATGCTGTTAGCGAATATGATTGCCATTGCGATTCCGCCGAGGAGCACGATGAGCACTATAACGAACAGGGATTTCATGATCTGATTAACCTGTTTCTTCACACGCAAAAGCGAGATGCCGACTCTTATAGTCCCAAGTTCACCTCCCAGGATGGGCACGGCAATATCAATGTAAGGAATCCCTCTGTAAATCACTTTGGCGATCTTGAGAGTATCGCCTGTCTGCGGGATATTAGCCTTGACAAATTTGTCCGAAACATTCTCAGTTTGGAAAGTATGTGCGAGCAAATTGCCTTGATCATCCTCAATCAGAACGTAGTCGACGTCTCCCGAGGACTGAACTCGGTCAACCAGCTCATATAAACTTGCTTCGTCCATGTTAAGTATGGGGTTCTCAGCGGATTTCGCTGCCTGCTGAGCCAGGATTATACCTCGTCTCTGCAGCTCTTTCTCGAAGAATCCTCTAACAACACTGTTGATATAAAGAGCTATGATTACAGAAAGACCAATAATTAGCACGACCACCATTCCGATCACTTTCCATCTCAAGCTCACTTTTTTCATCGTGCCCTCCTTTGTTGACAAAGTTTAAAGTTGCCGAAATTTTAAGTCAATCAAACATGCTCAACCATAACAGAAACAATCAAATGTGTCATAATGAGTATACCTGAGGAAAAACAACAAAATCAAGCGACCTGAGGCTATTTGCCGTTTTGTTTGTGATAGAAAACTTTGTTAAAATTTAAACCTCCTGCTGGAACACTCACTATAAATCTACCCAACAGGAGGTGGAAAAAAT
>JAMOPK010000365.1 GCA_027064565.1 Caldifarciminota bacterium
GAGTTAAAAAGTGTAATAGCAAGTGCTTGGGACGAGTTTTCCAAGAGTATAAGTTATGCCAAGTGGTGGATAGAAAGATTCCTGGACGGGAAGGGTTATTATATGGAATTGTGCAGATAACTATAAAATAATCCTTGCCCATTGACAGATTCGATAGATTCCTCCATCTTAGAGAGTAAATTCATTAAAATTGGTAGTAATTCGGTGAGTTTATTCACCAAAATCGATATTTTTCGGGGAGGTCTTGAGATGATTGTCGAAAGAACTATTCTGAAAAGGATTGAACGATATCTTTTTAAAGGCAAAATAATTGCTATCTACGGTGCAAGACAGGTTGGAAAGACAACCCTTGTGAAGGAACTTATCAAAAAATTCCCGGATGACTCAGTCTATTTAAACTGCGATGAGCCAGATATCCGAACTCTTTTGAGCAACAAAACCTCAACTGAATTGAGATTTGTTGTTGGGAATAAAAAACTTGTGGTCATAGATGAGGCTCAGCGGGTTAAAGATATTGGAGTCACCCTGAAATTGATGGTGGATAATTTCCCCGAAAAACAGATAGTTGTAACCGGATCATCTTCCTTTGAACTGACCGGAAAAATAGCCGAACCCCTGACTGGAAGGAAAATCGACTTCATCCTTTTCCCTTTTTCATTAGAAGAAATTTCCCAAATCTATTCTCCTTTAGAGATCAGACGCCTCCTTCCGAGGTTTCTGGTCTTTGGGATGTATCCCGAAGTTGTTTTGAAACCTGAGCTTTCCCGTGAAATTTTGAGGTCAATTGCTTACAGTTATGCCTTTAAGGACATTTTTCAGCTCTATCGGATTAAAAATCCCGAAGTTCTAGAAAGGCTTCTTCAGGCGCTGGCGCTTCAACTCGGCGCCGAGGTTTCCTATAACGAACTTTCGGGTCTGGTGGGAGTTGATAAGAACACCGTTGCTAACTACATCCGCATCCTTGAACAGGCTTTTGTTGTGTTCAAACTTTCTCCTTTCAGCAGGAACCTCAGAAACGAATTGAAAAAGCTGAGAAAAGTCTTCTTTTACGATGTGGGCATAAGAAATGCGTATATAAACAACTTCAATCCGATAGACCTAAGGGATGATGTCGGTAAGCTATGGGAGAACTTCGTGATACTGGAGCGGATGAAGCTGCTATTCAATCATGGCATCCATGCCAATCTTTACTTCTGGAGAAAGAACCGGAGAGAAATAGACCTGATTGAGGAGCGGAACGGGAAACTCTTTGCCTACGAAATAAAATGGAGAAAAACGAAGGTGAGGCCGCCCAGAAGTTTTCAGGAAGCTTACCCGAATTCGCAGTTCTCCGTGATTACAAGGGAAAACTTCCTTGAGTTTTTGCTGCCCAACAACTTATAGCAAAAGGTTCGGGTTGAATTCTGGCACACGACTTGCTTTAAAATTTTGGCATGAAGGCAAAATACTGGATGCCAATAGTTATCATAATTCTGTTTGGTGGGTGTAAAAGCAGAGAATATGGGAGTGAACAGCTATTGTTCTCTCCTTCCATCAAGGAGCGTGTGGTGCTGGATAACGTTTTTGTGTCATCCTGGGGCACAATAGTTAAAGACATAGATGGAAACCTGTATCTCATCATCGAGGGTGTCAACTCCATCAGATGCTATTCCCTTGAGGACGAAAATGACAGCATCAAGCTCAAATTTCTATGGAAACGCGAAGGACTTTCGCTTGTCTCTTATGTCAACAACGTGGATTCCGCAAGCAGAACCAACTACATCGCAGCTCTGATCTCGGCCAATCCGATAAAAAGAATGAAAGACGGAGACACAACATTTAAAGTAAAGGTGTATTCGCTGAGTCTGAAAACGGGTAAAATCGTTGACAGCACTTTTTATATTTCGACGAACGGTAGGATGCCCATAGAAAAACCATGGCTATATGGAAAGTGGTTGTTTATCCCTGACAGAAACCCGATTACAAGGGTCAAATTACCGTCAAAATATGTGCTGTTCCATCTGGATGAGCATGGGAAGTTCACAAAGCGTCTTGATGTGCCTTTCGGTGCACCGATCACCCGTGTTGCAATTATAAGGGATAAATATGCACTCGTTTCAACGGGCTTATTCTATAACCTTGTTCCTGTAAGAACTTCAGGCGTGTCCGATTGGTTTACCGGTGTGTTCCTGATTTCTCTTGATAACGGAAAGATTCTTGACCATCTTGTGTTGCAATCTGGCACTTATGGTTCTTCGTTCTTACGCCCCACATCTTCGGATTCCGAATGGGTGGTCTATAATCGTTGTTATTTCTGTGAGCGATGCGGCGCCACGGTTTACAAGGTGAAATTGGTGCCGCTAAGGGTTGCAGCTTCCATATCCTTCGATGAAGGTGTCGCTGTCGGATGGCCTTTCAGGTTTGAAGGAAGGCTCCTGTATCCGACCTTTCTGATAAACTCGAAGAAGCTCGTTTTGCTGGATGAAAATCTGAGGATATTTAAAGAAATCCCATGCCCTGACTGCGAATACGATTCCCTTTATGTCATGCACTACACATCGCTGAAAACTCGTAAAGGAACGAATGCCTATGTCTATCCCCTTCGGGTAACCGGAGAGAAGTATCCGGCGATTGTCGTTGTGAGCGATAAAACGGGGCAAATAGTGAGAGACCCTTCTTATGCGACCGGCAGAGATGTTAAAGGGAGGTTCCAGAATGTGCCTGAAGTGTTTGTTTATCTTCCACCTTACGACAAGCTTAATTATAAGAACGTTTTGCTTAAGAAAGGACACATTCCCGGTTGGGTCCCTGAAATCAAAGACAGGTTGATCGTTTTTTCCACATCGCAGCACAACAAGGTGGTATTAAGGGAGTTAAGGCTTTTCGGCGAGTCAAAAGGAAGGGAGGGGAAATGATGCTGGCAATTTTAACAGCAGCTTTATTTTCGTGGGCGCCTTTCGCCATAAAGATGTTCAATCTGAGCGACCCGCCCATCGGAGCGTTTAGGACGGAAAGCCATCTGTATGTTGTGGCCTATCACGGAACAGTTTATAAGTTTTCTTTTGATCCATTAGATACATCGGATTTCGCGGAAATCTCTGACTCTTTTGAACTGCCGCTTGAGAAAATCGTTCCGGGACACAGGGGCAAAGACTCCAACTTTAGAGTTCACAACATTGTTTACTGGCACAAACGCCTCGTTGTTTTGACCGATTACGGCGTCTGGGCTTCGGATACAGGCGAGGACTTCCAGAGATGGAAGCCGATAACCAGAGACCGTCCGCTGGAGATAGCCGGCGATTCCGAGAATTTGTTTATCCTGTTTTCTGATAAGGTGAGCAAAGTCATCGAACGCAATGGCGATTACCTGATTGAAAAAGTCGCAAAAGCCAATCTGACATATCCCTGTTTCTCCAGCTTCGTCGATGGAATCCTGTTTTTCGAATCGTCGGACACGCTCTGGATTCTGCATGGCGATTCTTTGACAAAATTTTCTTTTATAATTCCCAAAAACAAGGCTAAGAAACATAGAGTATTTATCAGAAGCATAAATAGAGGTTTGTATCCATCCATTAGAGGCAACGATAAGTTTGTAGCTCGAGATACCTTTTCGGGATACACAGTTGCTTATGTAGGCGGCATCAAATCGAGTGCCGATGACCAAGCCGAAGTTTCAACTTATTACCTTGTTCTTGACAGCAGTTTCAATGTGGTAGATTCGATTCGTATCCTGGATTTTACACACAGAGACATTGTATTCAATCATGGATATTTTTGGATATTTGGTGACAAATCTATTTTTGGAGGGGCGCATTATGCACTTAAAGGTTATCCTCCTTCGTTAAAGGATTCTCTGTCAACAAAATTGGTTCCATTGGTAGTGGTTCCCGGCGACAAAGGATTCAATTTTGTTTCTTATAGACCAAGTTTTATTGGCATTTTTTCTAACAAAGCGCCTGAACACCTATATTCTCTATTTGTTGAATTTCTTGAAATATTTTGGCACAAAAAGAAATTGCCTCTTATCCACAGTCAACCGAAAGATTTCATCCTATTCAGCAGCTCTTTCAATCCTTGCCTTTCCTTCGATGAGCGCAACAACGGGATCGTGCTTGTTGTGCCCCGAATTGACGAATCGCTGGATTATGCCGCTTCGCTTGTCAGCTGGGCGGAAGGGCATCAGTTTCCATGGAGCGCACGGGCGGCGCTGGACAGCCTCGACGCCGCCATGGAAATCTACCGTGTCCTTGATCCGGATAGACTTACATATCTGTTCAAACTCAGGAACAGGCTTTATCAGCAGGTTAAAATCATGGAATCCATCAGAACTAACTGGCTCAGGCTGCTCTTTGCCCTCATCTGGGCCTTCACCATTTTCATGTTTCTGAAAGCGAGGCAAGCGTTTCACAAATTCAAAGCTCAATACGCTCCACTGCCGGCCGAAGACACCATCAAAAGCGTTCTCAGAATTCCAATTTTCCACAAGTTCCCATCATTATGGCAGCCGCTCATGGAGAAAGGGGATTTCAGTTGCGAGATCCTCAAAGACGATACCCTGCACAGAAACCTACTCGATTCTCTTCAGATGATGGTCGCCATAGAAAAAGAATTCCGGCATGTTCATCCCAGATGGGAAAATATGTTCAAAAAAGCCAAGAGCAGCCTCCTACTTCTGGCTTATATCTTTAAACTCCAGCGTCTTTGTCAGTTTGGAGGGATCGTTAGAAACGGGTTCAAAAAGGCGCTTGTTGACTCACTTAACGCTATAGCCCATGCGAGGGAAGAACTCAAAACACTGCTCGAAAAGGGCAGGGCGGACATAATCCAGGGGGCACTCCTTCCGGTCATCGAGGACATCAGGCGGAAGTATTCGGCTCAGGGGGTGATCGTAAACACTGAGATCTCGCAGCAGGCGTCTTACACGTTTTACCCGTCCGAACTTGCAAAATTTAAATCATGTTTCAGGGCGATACTTGAGAACGCTGTCGAGGCCTATTCCGATGACGGGACTTTGAAAAAGATAGAAATAAAGGCCTCAGCCCTGCCGGACGTGCTGGAGATCTCCATTAGGGACTATGGCAGAGGAATGGATCCTGATACGATTTCCGAAATCTTCAAACCGGGATTTTCACATGGGAAACACGGCAAAGGACGGGGCTACGGTCTTGCCGGCTGTGACGAGCTGTTCAAAAAATACGGTGAGGTTGAGGTGCACTCCGAACCGGGCAGGGGCACAACTTTTAACATAAAAATTTACTTTCTGCCACCGAGGAGGTGATACCTATGTTGTTGGTACTGGACGATGAAGACTATGTGGAAGATCTGGTCAAAAGGGCTTTCCCTGATGAGGAAATAGTCACCACCCGAACATCAAAACAGCTCCTCAGGAAACTCAATGAATCCAGCGGGGTAAAGGCGGTCATCGTTGACCAATACATTGAGCGAGGTGCCTATCCGGAATCCGAGTTCCTATCGGACTATCCCGAATATGAGGGATTCCTTGTCGCACTGGAGGTCAAGAAACTGAGAGAGGATATTCCGGTGCTCCTTCTCACCCGATTCGCCGACAGCTCGGTGTTCATGAGGGCATTTCAGATGGGCATAATCCCCATAGAGTTCGTTGACAAAGAGCTGACAGCCAGAACCATCAGGGAAAAGATATTGCGGGTCGATCCTGAGGCCATTCGGCAGCTCGTGAAAGAGTATCGGAAACTCGGATGGATAGCTGAATCGCCTCAGTCCAGAGAGTTAATCTGGGAGATAGAACAACGCTACAAAGATTCGGACGAGCCGCTTCTCATCACCGGCGAGATCGGAGTAGGGAAATCTTTGCTGGCCAGAATCATCCATAAGCGTTCAAAGAGGGCAAATAGGCCACTTTTGACCTTCGTCATAAGCGCATATCCGAAGGAAAACCTGTATTACATGCTGTTCGGCGTTGCCTCGCGCTCATTCACCGGGGTTGAAGGTAGGCCCGGACTGGTTGAAAAAGTCGGTGAGGGGACTTTGATACTGGACGAGATTGGAGACCTATCTGCCGATGTCCAGCTCCATCTCCATAGCCTGTTGGAGGAGCGAAAATTCAAGAGGATGCAAGAAACCCGGGAGAGGACATTCAAAGGTCGAGTTATCCTCCTGACCCACAAGAACCTCAAAAAGTTGGTGCGGAACGGGCTGTTCAGGGAAGACCTTTTCAGCCGAATAAGTGGGCTGCGCCTCCATATTCCTCCGTTGAGGGAGAGGCGGGAGGATATCAAAGCACTGTTTGAGTTCTACTGTCCCGGGCTTGAATTTACTTCCAACGCACTGGATTTCCTTGTGAACGAATATCAATACCCTGCAAACGTCCGTAGCCTTAGAAAAATCGCTCACATCCTGATGCTTGAAAGCAAGGGCAATGTTGTCACCCTTGACATGGCTGTCAGGGCAATCTCGGACTATGAGGAGGACAAATTTACGGTGTCGGTGGGCGGGTACGTTCCTGAAATGGTTTTTGACTGGATGTTGGCGAACGGAAAGACGTTTTCCGAGCTCAAAGACGATATTTTTAAAATCGGATTGAAAAAATTGGGCAAAAAGTGGAACCAGCAGTGGGAGAGGTT
>JAMOPK010000366.1 GCA_027064565.1 Caldifarciminota bacterium
CGGCAATTGCATGTAAAGCAAGGGTCGTTTTGCCGGAGGACTCCGGCCCGAAGATCTCCACAACGCGCCCCCGTGGATACCCACCCACTCCCAGCGCCATGTCAAGGCTGAGGGAGCCCGTAGGTATCACGGGCACTTTCTGAGAAGCCATGTCCCCAAGACGCATTACAGCACCTTTGCCGTGCGCCTTTTCTATCTGTTTAAGGGACATCTCAAGAATTTTTCGCTTATCGACTTCTTTATCTCTACCCATTGTATCCCCCAATAGCTCACAGCTCCATTGATTTTGAGTTTCTCATTATACCCTAAAAACTTGCTGGCTCGCAAGCTAACGAAGGCTGTCGGGGCTGTTCGTCGAACCTGTCAGGTATTGTCAGGCGACATGCCCATCGTTAAGACAAAACGCTCGACCTGCTGCGCTTGCTGCGGATGATCCGACTGGAAATCTCAGGATTTCCTTCTCAATCTACGAGCTATAGCCTTGTTGCGCACGTGCTGGCTGTATGTCGAGGCGAAAAAATGGGTGCCATCGCCCTTTGCGACAAAATAGAGATAGGGAACATTAGCAGGTTCCACAACGGCCTTTATGGATTTCAGGCCGGGCGAGCATATCGGTCCGGGCGGCAGGCCGGGATGCAAATATGTGTTGTAAGGGGACTGAACCCTCAGGTCATCATAAGTCAGTCTCGTTTTGTGCCGTGGCAGGACGTATTCTACGGTGGCACACGACTCAAGCGGCATCCCCCGTTTCAACCTGTTCCAAAACACGGCCGCTATGATGGGGCGTTCGGAATCGACTGCCGCCTCCCGCTCGACAATGGAAGCAAGGGTAAGAACGGTGTGGAGTTTCAATCCCTTGCGCTCCATCTTGTATAGCAACCCCTCCCGTTTCAGGACGGCCATGAGTTGTCCCACCATCCGATCAATGATGCTGGACTCATCCTCAAAGTAAGAAAACTTGTAGCTGTCCGGGAAAAGGTAGCCCTCAAGGGATGGAGGCGGTGGGAACCCGTATTTTTGAGCCATTCGCATCACAAAAAGCCTATCGGTCGCAAGCTGCACAAACCGCAGGCTGTCGTTTCCTATCTTTCTAGCCACTATCCCGGCTATCTGCTTAAGCGTAAGGCCCTCCGGGATGGTGACCATTATGCTTTTTGCGTTTGGTCCCCGACTCAGTATCCACCAGACTGTCACCACGCCTGATCTGCGTCTGAACTCATAGACACCGGCTCTGATATGTCTGTCCCTGCCAGTAACTTTAAGCCAGAACATCAGGACGTTCGGATGGGACACCACACCGCTGTCAACGAGTGTCCGCACAACCTGTGACGCACCTTCGCCTTTGCGGATGACTATTCGGACAGGCTCCCCTCCTCTCTCGAAAAGGGGACAAACCGCAATTCCGAGGACCGTTATGAGCGTGAAGAAAGTGAAAATCAGGAAAACTATCCGAAGCTTCCGGCTCATCTTTCCCTGACAACCTCCTCCTTCGGGAACCTCTGCCTGAGTTCCTCCATGAGCTGGTAAGTTTTGGCATCATGTCGGTAGCCGCTCGCCCACGGCACAGGTTCATCGTGGCCGACAAGCTTGTTCATCAGGAACATGAAAACCTCACGAACGTATTTGCCGACTATCGAAGCCATGGCGATCGGCAAAAACCTCTCGTCCCCGTTCAGGATGAAGTGTATCTCCCTGCCGTCCGCCAACCTGTAGCTCGATATTCCACGGGTCTCCTGAATGGCGGTCACATTGACACCAATCCCTTCAAAAAGCCGGCCGTAATATCTGGTTCCGCCCAATTTCCCACACATTGCAAGGTCAAAATCAGGCAAAGCGGACATGACATCCATGAATTTCCAGAAATCGAGCGTTGACTTGGAACCGGAACTTTTAAGCAGCTCGTTGAACTCCTTTGCCGTGACGATCTCAACTCGAATGTCCTTCACTTCAATCTCCATCGTTTCAAACCAGTGGGTTATCGGGGAAGGGTCTATGTGCTTGGCCCAGAGCGGCAGGTGCAGTTCGAGATCAAGGGCGCTTATGAGTTCGGATTCCTTCAGTCTCGATGTATCACTCACGAATTCAAGGAGTTCCCTGAAATTAGACACCTCGCCGCCGGCAGACGTTATCAGGGAAAGGGCAACTATTTCGCCCAACGAATAGCTCGATTCAGACCTCGTGAACACCTTTTTGCTGTCCCGTAGGCCTTTTGGAGGATTGAGCTGGTTGAGATCAAGGTAAATAAAGGGGGGTTCCGGCACGTCAAGGAGCACCCCGGTGACAGTCATAGGGCCGAGGATCGGACCATAGGCGTTTTCATCGATGCCTACAACCCGGAAACGTTCTTCTCCGCCGGAAATGACGAAATCCATGATCAGAATTTGCGAAGGATGTAGGGTAAAACCTGCCGTTCTATGATGGTTTTAATGCCTTCAGCTACCATTTTGATAAAGGGATATGACCTTCCAACAGGATCAGGTATATCGTCATAAGACAGCATTCTGGTTTTGTCACCTGCTCCAAGTGATTTCAGCTTTTCCAGATGCCTCTTCTCCATAACGTAGATGATGTCAGCCTTTTCTATCATCTGCCTGTTCAGTGGACGGGCACGTTTATCGCCGACCCTGATCCCCATTTCCTCAAGGACTTTCACGACATCCGACGGAATCGGCACACCATGAAGGGCCGAAATTCCGGCAGATTCGGTGAAAACCCTGTCGCGAAACTCTCCGGGCAGATATTCCCTCGTGACAGCTTCAGCTATCTGGCTCCGATAAAGGTTGCCAGTGCAGACAAAAAGCACGTTCATGTTCACACCTCTGTCCAACATCACCTCCTTTGAGATTATCGACTCCACCTTCAGGAACGGTATAGGCCCCTTACGAATGACGATGGGGCGTTCCTTTGTGAGGTCAAGCACGGTGGACGGAGCCGCGCCTCCGGCTGTCCCGATGATAACAAAATCGACGCTATCACCCAATTGGTCTATTACCTCGTTGGACGTCCTCGCAGGCGGCATTCCGGATACGTTTGCGCTTGTCGATGCAAGGGGCACACCTGCAGCGTCAAGAATGGCCATGACAACCTGGTCGTCCGGTATCCGTATCCCTATGGTTCCTTGAGGCGTAACAAGCGGCTTCGGTGCTGCTTCAGTGGCTCTGAGCACCATCGTCAGCGGGCCGGGCCAGAATGCTTCTGCCAACTTGAGCGCATCTTCCGTGAAAACGGCGAATTTCCGGGCTTCCTCGATGTCTCTGACGAACAGGGCAAGGGGTTTCTCAGGAGAACGTCGTTTTATCTCATAAATTTTCCCAACCGCATCCAGATCAAGCGCATTGGCCACAAGGCCATAGACTGTCTCGGTAGGGACAGCAACCACACCACCCTTTTTGATCACTTCGACAGCGTGAGTAAGAAATTTCATAGTTTCCCTTTTCACCTGCTCACAAGGACACCAATGTAAATCGGCGGATACGGCTGAATCGGCACACCGAATTCCACAGCAAGTCTAACGGGGATATGGTTTATAAAAACGTTTGTCAGCTCTACTCCACCAAATGCCTCTGTGAAAATCTTGAATCTCATGAGGTCTTTGTATTTCAACATCTTGGCATCCTGAAAGACGATACCTATTCTCCTGTAATCCGGCATCCTCATAAAGGAGAAGCCAAAATAAGTTGTGCTATTTCCCGGTGTGGATGTGGAGAAGATCAGATCGCTCCTCAAGGTCATTCCCAGTGCCAGAGGCTGGAATCCAAGCCCCAACAGCAATGCACCCTGGAAAGTGTTTCTCACGTTCAGATACTGGATTTTGGTGTAAACGCCGATCCCTTCTCCAAAATTCGCTTTTACCCCGGCATCGATGTTTTCAGCAACCCCGTAACTGTAAATGTATCCAACGGTTGGAATAATGTGACCGCCATGGTTTTTAGCCACAGAGCTGTCCAGATACTGCCTGTCGAAATAGATAGGGGAATTAAAATACCAGCCGGTGCTGGTGTTCTGATAACCAAGGGTCTGGGCGGTTTGAAAAGTCCCCATGAAGCAACCTGAAGACATCAGAACAACAATGATGGAGAGGATTAAAAGTCTTGCTAATTTCATGTCAACCCCCTGTTTGGGGATATTATAAAACAAAAATGGAGCCCACGCCCGGATTCGAACCGGGGACCTCTTCCTTACCAAGGAAGTGCTCTGCCTCCTGAGCTACGTGGGCCTATTGAAAAAGCGGGAGACGGGATTCGAACCCGCGACACCCAGCTTGGAAGGCTGGAACTCTACCAGGCTGAGTTACTCCCGCCTATTTGAAATGGAGGGGGGAGGATTCGAACCCCCGAAGGCTGAGCCACCGGGTTTACAGCCCGGCCCCTTTGGCCACTTGGGTACCCCTCCATGATCCACAAGCTGGCGGAGGGATTCGAACCCCCGACCTGGTGATTACAAATCACCTGCTCTCCCGGCTGAGCTACGCCAGCGTCTATTTTTCAAAGAACCCAATCTGTCGGGCTAATAATGTAAGGGAGAGCTTAAGCGGTGTCAATAATCCCGAATTTCGACAAATAACGCTGAACCAGCTGGTTAAGACATCGATGAATGAAAATCAAAACTTTATCCACATCAACATCGATCGATTTTGCCATCATCCCCATCGTTTTGTGACTGGACAAGTCACTATTTTGCGGGTATTATACACACCCAACTCTGGAAACCCAAACAACAAAAGGGAGGTAAATATTATGGGACTTCTTTCGAAACAGGATGCCGATTTCTTAAGGCAATTATTTGAGAAGGAACTGGTCAACGACGTGAACATCCTCCACTTCACGCAACACCTTGAGTGTCAGTATTGTCGTGAGACCAAGATGATCCTTGAGGAGGTCGCAGAACTGTCGGATAAAATCCACCTTGAGACACATAATTTTCTTGAGGATCAGGAGCTCGCAAAACAATACAACATCGACAAAATACCGGCTACTCTTATTCTGGACGCCAATAAGAAAAACCATGGCATAAGATACTTCGGGATTCCATCGGGTTATGAGTTCACCACGCTGATTGAGGACATAAAAATGGTATCGAAAGGCGATTCGGGACTGAGCGAGCTGACGAGGAAGGTCCTATCTGAGCTCAAAAAACCCCTGCATATTCAAGTGTTCATCACCCCAACATGTCCCCATTGCCCTAAGATGGTGAAACTGGCGCATCAGATGGCATTTGAGAGCGAGCTCGTCACAGCGGATATGATAGAATCCATCGAATTCCCGCATCTGGCTAACAAATACAACGTCTATGCCGTGCCCAAAGTCATCATAAACGACTCCGTGGAATTTGAGGGAGCTCTACCGGAACACATGGTCATCGAATACATCGCACTTGCAGGCGAAATCGACCTTGACAAAATTTAATCGGTCAAACTAAACACCGAATGGAAAATAGAGAGGGGGAAGTTATCCCCCTCTTTGATTTTTAGATGGAGTATCCGATCGAAAGGGCGAGGTTTTCCCTGAATTGCACCCTATCTGTCTGCTCCCTATCGTAAAACCATTGGGCGTAAATTTTTATACGGATGAGTTTTGTGACCGAGATTTCTATGGAGTTTTCCAGATTTACATCCGGCGCTTTCCAGTTATCGTTGTCCGGAGGGTTGAAACTGTATAACGCCTTGAAAATTCTGAGCTTTCCGTGATATGTGATGTTATCCGAGAGCTTCCAGTTCACGAACGAAGCAAGCTCAATGCCGCCGTCAACCGGCATCCTTGCGGTATCCGCTCTATCCATCATCTCTTTGAACGACACACCGAGCCTCATATCGACAGACGTGGAGTCGCCGCTGGAGCAAAGTCGGCGTGCTGCACCAAGCGACTGGAAAAATGTGGCGGGATTGAGGAAAAGCGTGTCGTCGCGATCGTAAAACTGCGTTAGCACGCGGGCGGAAAAGAAGGGGTCAACGGGCCACCCTTTGATAAGTTTGACAACCGCTTCGTCCTCGATTTTGTCGCTCGACTTAACCGGCGGATGCCACTTACCGGTCTCCGGGTCCTGGCTGTAGGTCTGTCCAAAAGCCAGAGAGAGGGCATTTGTGAGGACCACGTTTTTGGAGATGTCCTTTTTGATTCCAAGATCGAGATACGCAGTCCACGATATGGCGCCGGCATCACCGCCCTGCCACGACCGGCTGTAATAGCTCTGATTCACATTGATCCCTGTGCTGAAGGAACTCAATGTGCTCCACAATGCCAGGGCGACCATGCTCACATGCATCTCCCTACCTCCTGTTATTTTGAGTTCCGTTTCATGGCCATGTTAATGGCGGGATGTCTATCCCTGAATGTCCCCTGAAGCAAATTTTAAGCCCCCAGGAAATTCTCCTTTAACCGATATCGTTAAAGGATAAAGGCTCCATCGCCGCTTCACGACACCGATGTGATTTCGATGTTTTTCCAAATTGGCCAACAAATGCCATTCAGGTGTGAGCCTATGAGGCAGCTGAGAGTGCCCGGAAGCTGATAGTCGAGATTTTTCAAAGGGACAATTTGATGGCCGGAACAGCCATCCTACCTCTACTTTTGGGTTCCCTGC
>JAMOPK010000367.1 GCA_027064565.1 Caldifarciminota bacterium
CCCTTGAGGCTTAAAACCCTCCAGTGTCTGGCTTCCCTCTTTTGCGGCGTCCATCCCCTGATCATGAGGTAACCCACAAACAGGAGCACCACGCCGAGGATGAAAACTATGACGGATTCCGGGACATAGGCCGAGAGGTAGCCCGCCGTGAAAGCTCCCAGCGCTGTGCTGACTTCGAGTATCAATCCAAGCGCATAATCTATTTTCCGATTTTTGGTGTAAACGCTGACAGCCGAGGCGGATGCAAACATTATGATAAACAGGCTGTTGGCAACAGCTTTCTGGACAGGCAGGTTGAGGACGTAGAGTTGCAGGGGCGTGTAAAGCACCCCTCCACCTATGCCCAGCATGGCAAAAAGGACTGATGCAAAAAGAAAAATGACTGTCAAAACGATTAGCATGGTTCAATTGAAGTGGCGCGCAGCTACGCTGCGCGCCGATGAGTCTACCTCACTTCGGTCATTTCTCGAAAGAGGTCGTCCTTCGTCTTCGCTTTCTTAAGGAGTTTTACAGCTTTTTTGAACACACGGTCCCTCTTCAATGCGAAATAATAGCGCGACTTCATGCCCCAGTATTTCTCAGCAATTTCAAGGGTCAGACGATATTTGATCTGGTCCTCCGCTTCCCGGAAATCGCTCTCCCTGAACTCGAATCCCTTTTTCTTCAGGAACTTTTTGAACCGCTTTATATCCGAGGATGTGAGTTTCAGGTTATCATATTTTTTCGGGGCATTCGGATGTTTCTTCACGTATTCGATGGCATACTGGAAGAACATGCCTCTGGCGATAAGTTTTGCGACAATGGGATAAGCCCTTTCCCCTTCGATCACGATATCCGGGATTATTCCGCCGCCTCCTCTAACGGGACGCTTAAGCCGTTTGGTGTAGTAAATCATGGTATCGGAACGTGTTGTATCGCCTGTCTCGAGCGAATCCCCGCCGATAACCGGCTGAACGGTCTGCCTACTCCATGTAACCCTATCGATGCACCTGCCGGACGGCGTGTAATAACGTGCGATGGTGAGCTTCAGTGTGTAGCCTCTATCGAGCCTGTAAAGTCTCTGGACGGAGCCTTTTCCGACGGTGGTATCACCCACCACCAGCCCTCTGTCCCAATCCTGAACCGCGCCTGACACGATTTCAGATGCGCTGGCGCTGCCGCCATCGACAAGGACTATCAGTGGTGCTGATGGATCGACCTCCGGAGGATTTTGCGCATAGTATCGCTGATTATCCTGCAGGTTGCGGCCTTTCGTGAACACAATGAGGTCGCCTTTCTGGAGAAACAGGTTGGCAACGCCGATGGCTTCCCTGAGATGGCCGCCGGGATTTGATCTCAGATCAAGGATATACTTCTTTGCGCCCTGCATTTTCAGAGTATCCAGCACCGCTTTTAGCTCGTAGGTGGAATTTGAACTGAACGATACAAACCGGACATAACCTATATTTCCGTCAACAAGCTTGTAATATCGCACCGGATGAATGACAATTATCGCCCTTGTGAGTTCCACATCGAAGGGTTCGTCCATGCCCGGTCTGGCAATCGTGAGGACGACTTTTGTGCCCGGTTTACCCCTTATCTTCTCAACAGCCTCGTTAAGCGTCATTCCCCATGTGGATTGACCGTCGATCTTGATGATCCTGTCGCCAGCTTTAAGCCCGGCTTTTTCAGCTGGTGTCCCTTCTATCGGCGCAATAACCGTGAGCCAGCCGTTTCGCAGACCGACTTCCATGCCCACGCCACCGAACTTGCCCTGTGTGTGAACCTGAAAGTTCTCAGCCTGTTCAGGTGTAAATAACTCGGAGAATGGATCAAGCGAAGAAACCATCCTGGAAGTAGCCGTTTCCACAAGTTTCGCCGGGTCTTTCGGCTCCACATAGTTGGTCTCGATGAGCTTCAGCACGACGCTGAACATCCTGAGCATGAACGCCAGATCACCGTTTCCACCCTGCGGCTGACTGGAAAGCCGCCCTATGGCAACCCCAAGAACAAGGGTTACAGCTATAATTGCAGCCAGAACTTTTTTCTTCATCGTTATCATGCCTTCCTTCTAAACCTCCCAATTGGCCCTTTTTCCTCGAGCCTTTTAAGTGTGATTGATTTTGTTTCCTCGAATAGTTCCTCAGGTGATTTCAGGCCATTAAGGACGTAGAACCTCTTTCCGGCCCTTCTGGCAAGTTTGAGGTAACCTTCACGGACACGGTGGTGGAAATCCAGGGCCTCCTGCTCCATCCGATCCAAATGCCCGTCATCAAGCCTTGCTAACCCTTTTTCCACGGGCAGGTCTATCAAAAAGGTCAGATTGGGCTTGATTCCGGAAGTGGCAAATTTGTTGAATCTGGAGACTACCTTATAAGGCAATCCTCTGCCGTAACATTGATAGGCGAAAGTGGAATCGCTGAAGCGGTCGCTTATCACTATCCCGCTGTTTGCAAGTGTGGGATAGATGACCTTTTTGACATTCTCGTGCCGGGCGGCCAGAAGCAGAAAGACCTCGGTCCATGGTTCCACATGTCTGTCCGGCTTGAGCAGAATTGAACGGATATCTTCAGCCACTTCCGGGCCGCCCGGTTCCCTCGTGAAAACCACATTGAAATTATCTTCTTTCAAGTATTCATAAAGCTTTCTGGCAAGTGTGGATTTGCCGCATCCTTCGATTCCCTCAAATGTTATAAAAAAGCCCCACCGTGACATTATTTGCCGTGTTTCCTGATCCACTCCTCGACAAGTTCCCTTGCCTGCCAATCAGGAACCTGTTTAGGCGGTGTTTTGAAAAAGTAAGTAGATGGCTCCGTGATTGCTCCTTTAAGGCCGGCATCTTTTGCTATCTTTGCTGCCCTTATCGCATCTATCATCACGCCTGCGGAGTTGGGCGAATCCCAGACCTCAAGTTTGAGCTCGATGTTGAGAGGCACATCCCCGAAGGTCCTGCCCTCAAGCCTGATGTAGGCCCATTTTCTGTCTTTCAGCCACGCCACATAGTCGGATGGCCCAATGTAGATGTTATCGTCTCCTATGTCGTAAGGCAGAAGCGATTTGACTGCATTCGTTTTGGATATCTTTTTGGACTGCAAGCGTTCCCGTTCAAGCATGTTCATAAAATCCGTGTTTCCGCCGACGTTGAGCTGGGCCGTCCGCTCAAGTTTCACACCCCGGTCGATGAACAGCTGTGCGAGTGTCCTGTGCACGATTGTGGCGCCGACCTGCGACTTGATGTCATCGCCAAGCACCGGCAACCCCGCCTCCTCGAATTTACGGGACTCATCAGGGTTGCTCGCTATGAATACCGGGATGGCGTTAACGAAAGCAGCACCGGCTTTGATGGCCTGTTCAGCGTAATAACGGGTGGCCTGCTCTGATCCAACAGGCAGATAGTTCACCACGATATCAGCCCCATATTCTTTGAGGATTTTGGCCACATCCACCGGTTCTTCACTGGATTCCTCGACGTATTCCTTGAGGTATTTGCCGAACCCGTCCATGGTTGGTCCTCTAAACACCCGTGCACCTGTCGGAGGCACATCCGTGAATTTGTAAGTGTTGTTCGGGAAAGCGAAAATCGCCTCGGATAGATCCTTCCCCACTTTCGTCGCAGCGACGTCGAATCCGCAGCAGAACTTTATGTCGGAGATATGATATTTCCCGAAAACGACGTGCATTATGCCGGGAATAAATTCACCTTCCCTGGCGTTCCGATAGTAGTGCACACCCTGTATGAGGCTCGACGCACAATTCCCAACCCCAACGATTGCCACTCTGATTTCACTCATGGCTCACCTCACCTTTTATTTATTACCCGATAGTTACCAATTGCTTACGTTATTCTGAAGTTAGGCTATTATAAAGTTTTGAAATCCTTGCCACAACGGTCAAAGCAGTCAAAAATACGAACAAATACATGAAAAATCTGAATATTTCGCCGTCTATCAATGATGCGAGTATCAAGTAGATGTAACGCCCCACGCGGTCCATAAGTCCGCTTCGGATGGAAACGCCGAGTCCCTCGCCCCGTGCCCGGACGTAGCTTATCAGAATGGAAAATATTAAAGAAAAGAAGAGCACAAAGAACATCGTATTATCTAACCTGTAAAAATATAGCATCCCTCCGAAAATCAGGAATTCGCTAAACCTATCAAGGGTGGAATCCAGCAGTGCACCGAATTTCGACACCCGACCTGTCCTGCGGGCCACCTCTCCATCTACTGCATCGAATGAACCAGCAATGGCGAGAGAAACTCCCGCCAATCTGGTGTGACCCGTAGCGTAGAGAAAGGCGACCGGCAGGGTTAAGAGGAATCCCGTCACTGTGAGGGCATTGGGAGCGACCTTTTTTCTGGCCAGTAACTCAACCAATGGATTCAGGATCTTTCTGCCAAATCTGACCACCGATTTGTTCGCCATATTATTCCTCCAGATTTTGCTTTAGAATTTTATAGCATTTGTATTTGTGGTCCACGATATGATCAAAAATAGAATCATAAAGCTCAAGGAGGTAGCTATGAAAAAGGCAATCCTGATATTGAGCATGGTTTTGCTTATGGCAGGATGCGGGACCATTACCAAAACTGGCAACATTGAGGGCAAAGTCCTGAACAAAGTCAATGGCTCAGCGATCCCAAACGCCGTTGTGTGGACAGCTCCACCAACGTCCCGTGTCCTAACAAGTGCAGACGGCAGTTATTGTATCGAGGGAATTGAACCCGGCACCTACACCGTGTTCGCCTCGGCAAGCGGATTTCACACCGACTCAATACGGATAACGGTTGTGGCAGGGAAAAGTGCGAAAGCAGATTTTATGCTGGAACCCGGCCCCTGAGCACTAAATCGGGACTTCAGTAAATTTTCTTCAGCACCTGAACCTGATCGAGGCCGTCGATCTCTTCTAACTGGACCTTTACCACCTGGTTGTCTGTGGTAGTTATCACACGGCCGTTGTAGTCGGACAGCATCGGAAGTTCGCGGTGGCCTCTATCCACGAGATTAAGCAACCTGACAGCAGCCGGATTGCCGTATTCAAGCAGTTTCTCGACGGCCGCCCACGTGGTGCGCCCGGTGTAAATGACATCGTCCACAAGCACTATAATTTTGCCATCGATGCTCTCAGGTAGTTTGACATCCTTAACCACGGGCTTGTCCGAAACGAGTTGCAGGTCATCCGTATAGAATTTGATCTCGATCGTGCCCAGAGGCACTTTCCTGCCCGTAGTCTCTTCAATTTTTCTGGCGATTCTTTCAGCTATGGGCACACCGCGTCTCAAGATGCCAACAAAAATAAGGTCATCAACTGTTTCGCGCTCGATAATTTCCATGGCAAGCCTATTAAGGGCCTTTTCTATCTCATCCTCTTGCATCAGAACATAATCAAGCATCATGTGTTCCATCAATTCTCCTCCTGAAATTGTTTCACAAAAAGAAGTGCGGCCTTCCTGGCAGCACGCCTGACCCTTGCGATGTAGGTGGCTCGTTCGGAGACAGACAGAGCACCACGCGCATCAAGGATATTAAACGTGTGGGACAGTTTTATCACAAAGTCGTAGCCCGGATATAGCAACCCCATATCAAGCAATCGATGGGCCTCTTCCTCATATTTTTTGAACAGCTCAAAATGGAAATCCACATCCGCCTGCTCATAGTTATAGACGGAGAACTCGTATTCAAACCGCCTGTAGATGTCACCCCATGTCACGCCCTCGGCCCACACAATGTCGAATATGGAATCCACGTTCTGGACATACATGGCTATCCTTTCGAGGCCGTAGGTGATCTCAGCGGGTATCAGTGTCAGGTCAACGCCACCGGTCTGCTGGAAATACGTGAATTGCGTTATCTCAAGGCCGTCGAGCCAGACCTCCCAGCCAAGTCCCCATGCACCTAACGTTGGAGATTCCCAGTCGTCCTCGACAAACCGGACGTCGTGTTTTTCCACATCAATGCCTATTGCTCTAAGGGAATCGAGATACAGCTCCTGCACGTCCGCGGGAGCGGGCTTCAGGATGACTTGATACTGGTGGTATTGCTGAACTCGATTGGGGTTTTCGGCATATCGACCGTCTTTGGGGCGCCTTGAAGGCTCAACGTAGGCAGCTCGCCATGGTTGTGGACCAAGCACCCGGAGAAATGTTGCCGGGTTAAAAGTGCCGGCACCAACTTCTGAATTGTAAGGTTGCAACAAAACGCAACCCTGATCCGCCCAATATCTTTGAAGTTTGAGAATCAATTCGCCGAAGGTTAGCATGGTTTTGAGTATAAATTGACTCCGCCGCCGCCTCAACATTTTGGCAGGGGGACTCAACAAAATTCCTCCTTTCGAATTCTTTGAACGGGCATCTAACAGGGTGTGCCACGTATCAGCTCGACCTCCGGCATAGAAAGCGTTTTTTCACGCGGATGGCCGTAGACACCGATGTTGAAGTTTTACCGACATGATTCTCCCATATTCCTTCGGCAGTCAGCGGTGTTTTGTCCTTCCTCCTGCTGCGAACCGAGAAAAAGTTTAGCTTCCCAATCCCCTGATCATAAACAATTTTCCCTTTACACAGCCCCGATGAGTTGCGGCTCATGGGAATTCAGATAT
>JAMOPK010000368.1 GCA_027064565.1 Caldifarciminota bacterium
GCCGGCCCAACGATCGGCCCGAGTCCAGCGATAGATGTGAAGTGGTGTCCGAAAAGCACTTCTTTTTTGGCCGGAACGTAGTCGATCTCATCCCTGAGTTCGTGGGCTGGCGTCTTCCGATTCGGATCGAGCCTGAAAATCTTATGGGCGAGGTATTTACCATAAGTATGGTAGGCCACCAGATAGGCCGCAAACACAATCAAGGCAAGCACAAGGGAGTTCATATCTCACCCTCCTTGTTTTCAACACGGGTCCTGCATTATCGAACGGTCGGCCACCTCGTCCAATTTCTTGAGCAGGACCTGCTTGTTTTCCGCTTCGAGCTGACGTTTCAATTCCAGCGCTCTCCCGGCGAAATCTTCGGCTACCTCCACCTCAACACCTTTTTCCGCCGATTCCTTAAACACGCTTTCAGCTGGCCGGGTGCCCACAACGGCGACCTTTCGGCCTATTTTGAGCTTTCTGGCAAATCTGTCCATCTGCCAGACGTCAAAGACTCCCATCGCTTCGCCGTAAGCCACTAAAACATCGTATTTTTTTCGCTTTTTCCTTCCGAACAGGCTCAACATGGCATGGCTATTCTAAAAATTCCAGTCAGAACTTGTCAAGTTTAGCATCCGTCAATGACTCCGTGCAGGCAGTGTGATGGCATTTCCGTTAAAATTTCAGGCCTTACAGTCTTAACCGGCCAAGAGGTGATAGCATGTCCGTAAGGAAAATCGTGGTGAAAGGCGCACGGGTGCACAACCTGAAGAACATCGATGTCGAGATCCCGCGCGAAAAACTTGTTGTGATCACCGGTCTCTCAGGCTCAGGCAAGTCCTCGCTCGCTTTTGATACGCTCTATGCCGAGGGACAGCGGAGGTACGTCGAATCGCTTTCCGCTTACGCCCGCCAGTTCCTCGGACTCATGGAAAAGCCGGACGTCGATCTAATCGAGGGGCTGTCTCCCGCCATAGCGATCCAGCCGAGACGGGCCTCGAAAAACCCCCGCTCCACTGTGGCCACTATGACCGAAATCTACGACTACATGAGGCTCCTTTTCGCAAGAATAGGTGTCCCGCATTGCCCCGAACATGGCGTCGAACTCCGTTCCCGAAGCGTGGACGAGATCGTGGACGACATCATGAAGCATCCGGAAGGCTCACGTATCCAGATACTTGCTCCGGTAGTTCGTGGTCGAAAGGGGGAATACCGGGACCTGCTTGAGCGGATCGCAAGAAAGGGATTTGTCAGGGTCAGGATCGACGGCAAGATTTACAACATCGAGGATGTCCCCCAGCTTGAAAGATACAGACTGCACGATATCGACATCGTGGTTGACAGGCTGATCCTCAAGCCGGGCATCCGTTCAAGGCTTGCGGACTCCATCGAGCAGGCCCTTAAGGAGGCGGATGGGTTTGTGAACGTCATCATCAACGACAGGGAGTTCAGGTTCAGCGAAAAACTTGTGTGTCCTATCTGCGGTTTCACCATGCCGGAGGTCGAACCCCGGCTTTTCTCATTCAACTCGCCCTATGGAGCATGTCCTGCGTGTTCCGGGCTGGGCGTCAAGATGGAGATGGACATCAAGCTGATTGTCCCCGATGGCAGCAAATCGATAATGGACGGCGCTGTCAAGCCATGGGGGGTGCCCAACGATTTCATCTGGTCGAAACTGAGCAGGCTCGCTAAGTTCTATCAGGTTGACCTTGAAACGCCATGGGATAAACTCCCGCCTGAGTTCAGAAACGTCGTCCTTTACGGCGTTGAGAATCCCGAAGATTACAACGAGGAGAACCCGGAAAGGGAATACTACTTCTGGGAGGGGCTGATCCCATCGCTCTGGCGCCGTTACTACACCACGGAATCGGAATGGGTGAAGGAGGAGATCGAGAAATACATGGTCGAAAAGGTGTGTCCAGTTTGCGGCGGCTCGAGGCTGAGGCCCGAAGCGCTTGCGGTGACAATCAGGGGCAAAAACATCTGGGATGTGACGAGGATGACGATCAAGGATGCCCACGACTTCTTCAGGGCCATTTCGCCAGAGGATGAGTTCAGATTGGAGGGAGTCGAACCGCTGAACCAGCGGGAATGGCTGATAGCGCATCAGGTGGTCAAGGAGATTCTTTCGAGGTTGAGGTTCCTGCTCGATGTCGGGCTCGATTACCTGACCCTTGATCGAACCACTGAGACGCTTTCAGCGGGTGAGGACCAGCGTGTCCGCCTTGCCACCCAGATCGGCTCAGGACTCACCGGAGTTCTCTACGTGCTCGATGAGCCTTCAATAGGGTTGCATCCGCGCGATACGTCAAGGCTCATAAAGACGCTGACCGAGCTGCGTGACCTCGGCAACACCGTAATCGTGGTGGAACACGACCGCGAGACCATCGAATCGGCTGACTGGGTCATCGACCTCGGTCCCGGAGCCGGCGAGAAGGGCGGCTATGTGGTCGCCACAGGGACACCGTCACAGATCGCCAGAAATCGCAAGTCCCTCACCGGTCAGTATCTTTCGAGGAAGATAGACATTCCTGTCCCTGAAAAACGGCGTCAGCCGGGCGATAAGTGGCTGGTGGTGCGCGGGGCACGGGAAAACAACCTGAAAAACATCGACGTCAGGATACCGATAGGCCTTTTCGTCTGCGTCACAGGTGTTTCGGGTTCGGGGAAATCCTCGCTGGTGGAAGACACGCTTTACGCCGCACTCAAAAGACACTTCTACGGTTCCAACATCCCGGTGGGCGACCACGACGGGATCGATGGGCTGGAACATATCGACAAGGTGGTCAACATAGACCAGTCGCCGATCGGCAGGACGCCACGCTCCAACCCGGCGACCTACACCGGCGTCTTCACGCCCATCAGGGAACTTTTCGCATCTTTGAGGGAGTCGAGGGTCAGGGGTTACACGCCCGGCAGGTTCTCCTTCAACGTCAAAGGCGGCAGGTGTGAGGCGTGCCGCGGCGAGGGATTCATCAGGATAGAGATGCAGTTCCTGCCGGATGTCTATGTGCCATGTGAGGTTTGCAAGGGCAGGAGATACAATCGGGAGACCCTTGAGGTGAAGTATCGGGGCAAATCCATCGCGGATGTGCTGGAGATGTCGGTTGACGAGGCGCTCGAACTTTTCGCCGATGTGCCCGCGATCAAACGCAGGCTGCAGCTCCTGTCTGATGTCGGACTCGGCTACATCAAGCTCGGTCAGCCGGCAACGACGCTCTCAGGCGGCGAGGCCCAGAGGGTGAAACTCGCAAAGGAGCTTTCGAGGGTCGCGACGGGCAGGACGCTTTACATCCTCGACGAACCCACAACCGGCCTCCATTTTGACGACGTCAGAAAGCTCATAGACGTGCTTCAACGGTTGGTGGACAAAGGCAACACCGTTTTGATCATTGAACACAATTTGGACGTCATAAAATCCGCGGACTGGATAATCGATCTCGGCCCGGAGGGCGGCGAGAAAGGTGGATTCATTGTGGCGGAAGGTCCGCCTGAGGTGATCGCAGAAACCCCAGACTCCCATACCGGTGCCTTTTTGAAGGTGGAGCTACAGCGGAGCCGCCGCAGAAAACGAACCGTGAAAAAATAAAAGGGGATGCATTTGCATCCCCCTTTGCATTCCCGCAAAATCTCCCGGTTCAGGCGAGGTCCTCGCCTATCACCATCGCGGTTATGGTCTGATTGTGATGCCAGAGCGGGATCATGTCGGTGTTACCGGTCTCGCCGTAGGTTGAGAAGCCAATGATGGGCGTATCCTCACCAACGATTTTCTTGATCTCAGCGATCTCCCGCTCTTTGGTGCCGTAGATGTCGCTCAGGATGTCCCTCAGGATGCAATCAAAGAGGAGCACCGCGCCGATCTTCTCAGGATAATTGGCGCGCCTGATGGCCTCCTTCACGGCCTCAACCATGGCATTCACGTGCATATCAGGCGTGGAGCTGAACAGCGTAAGGCCTGTCCCCACAGGGACATCTGAATAGAACAGCATGCTGCCGTCAGAGAGGATCATGGCGGGACTTCTGACCTTCCAGATTTTCGATGAAGGCTCAATGGTTCCGAATGGGTGCTCGGCGAATTTGGCGTTCGCATCGTCGATACTGGTCACGCCAAGCCATTCCATATAAACGTCGACAGCGGGCCTGTTGTTGATCCTACGGACGATGCGGGGCGTGTTGCCGTTCTCGGTCACCACCCCGTATTTCGACGGGTCGTCCGAAGGTTTAAATCCTATTTTTATTCCGACGCCGATTTTCAAAGTCGTGTAAATGCCGGCCACAGACACCGCCTTTGTAAAAGCTCCGTGTTTGGAATAGACATAGGTGGCCTTGAATTTCAGGTCATCGCCGGCCGAGCCGCCGGCCGCCTGAATCTTGTTCAGCGTGGTCGAGGCCACGCCTGTCAAAACCTCCTCCTCTTTTCCCGAAAGGCCGTCCATAGCGATGAGAATGTTGTAGGGCAGAGAGCGGAGTGCTGTAAGCGGGTCTGTGTTCTGTGAACGGACGAAATACAGCTCCATCTGGGCTTCCATCTTGCGAAACACGCGGTCCACCACTTCGGAACCAGTTTTGATGGGATCATCGCCTATGGGTTCATATTCCGTGTTTGCCGAGAGAATGGCTTTAGGGGCCTGAATGCTCAGCGCCACAATGGAATTCTTGTGGAACCCCGTCCCTGAAATTTCCCCTGCGGTTGAGTTCCCCCAGATTTCGCCTCCTATCTCGCTTGATATCTTCTTAACGATTTCCTCCTGCGAATCAGGAATGTTGGTTGAAGCGAACACGATGGTCAAAGCCGGTTCTTTGTCCAGCTTTGATTTCAACCCGTCCACAACTGTATCAATATCGTTTCCTTCCGCAAAAACGAATTTCAGGTTTTTCATTAACCCTCCCTCCTGTTCATGATTTATTTTAAATTAAACCGCTATCTATTTAAACCCCAAAAGGCCATTCACCGTTTTAGCCGTTTCATTTGTGATGTGGAATTTTTTGAAAACGCCTCTTGAGTTCCTCAGGGAAACAACATTGTCGAGGTTGTCGGGCGAGACGCCCGACCCACCAGCCTTTGACTTAATCCTTGATAGAGTGTCCAGAATGAAAGGTGGGAGAGCAAAACATCGGTGGGACGGCCGTCCCCGGCCGTCATAAAAAACATCAAGCTGGATGACAACCTTCGGTCATGTCACTACCTGCTCAAGTATCGGGCGAGACGCCCGCCCCAATATGACACCTGACGGTCAGGCAGTGCATCCCAGCCAATAGCGGATCTCCCGCCTTATCACGGACAGACGATGATATTTCTCCACCACAGGCAGTCGGCGCAGGATGGCGAGTTGCCCCAGCAGTCCTCCCGTGTATCCTGCACGAAGAAACAGCCCTCACGGAAATCGCAATCGGTGCAGGATGGGAACAGGTTGTTGATCACCTTGAACCTGAACCAGCTGTATTCCCGTGACGTCCAGATTTCTCCGAGAGAGGAGTCCATAATGTTCCCAAACGAGTGAGCATAGATCTCTTTCCGGAGTCCATAAACGTATTCGACGGACGAATGCAGGAATCTGTAGCACGGTGCCACCTCACCGTCCCACCTCACAACCGTGGCCTTTTTTTCGATGAAATTGCAATGACGCTCAGTTTTCAGTTGAAAGTTTGGGAGTTCCGACTTGACTCTGTCCACGATGTAAGAGGATATGAATTTCCGCAGATCGACGTCTTTCGGCGGATGCACGTATAACGGCAGGTGAGTATGAGCCTCGAATACGGGCAGGATGTTGGATACAATCACCCTTCTGACTCCATGCGGAATCAACTCCATAAGCATTGCCGGGAAATCCCTGTAGTTTTGTGTCGTCAGGATGGTTTCGATCGATATTGCCGGCTTGCCCGTGCCCCTTTTATCCTTCATGTCCTCGATCCTCTGGAGCAGTTTCTTAACGAATCTGACACTCGGATGTCCGTAATCGCCTGTTTCAGCTGAAATTATCAGTTCGTCAATACGTAGATCGATGATTTTTTCGAGGGTCTGACGGATAAGGAGCGTGCCGTTTGTTGATACGGATAGCAAGAGGTCCCTTTTTTTGATCTCTTCAGCCATTTTGAAAAAATTGGGGTTGACCAGTGGCTCGCCTATCCCGCCAAACAACACATGTTCCAGACCGGGAAAATCCTTGAGGTCCGACAGGAGTTTTTCAAATGTGGAATACTCCATTGTTCCGAATTCCGACCTGAACGCATTTCTGAAACACATGGGACACTTGAGGTTGCACTCGGACGACAGCTCAATGTACAGTTTTTTGAGGTCATACTGTGGCTCAATGTTTACAGTCACCCCCGGAGAAAGTTCAAATTTATATGCCATATCCACCTCCTGCAAAATGGGGCTCAGGGGCCTATACGGCGTTACTTCTTGCCTTCCGACTTCTTCTCTGTCTGTTCGTTTGTCGTATCGCTCTCCGTTTTGACGTATTTCACGCCGTATTTCTCCCTGAGCCGCTGCTTAAGTTGGTCGAAAAGTTCCC
>JAMOPK010000369.1 GCA_027064565.1 Caldifarciminota bacterium
TCCCATGTTCGGACAGCCGGCAGGTGCCGTCATCCTCGGGGTCTTCGTGCCCACTTTTGTCCTGTGGGCGGTCGAAAAGGTGCTGGTGGGGTTGAAGATGTCAAAAGACACCTGGACATTTGCCCTCGTGGTCGCTGTGCTGGCGGCAATTGCCTCCGAAATCGTGCTCAGAGTCTGCCTTAAACCATCCGAAATGCCATGAAAAAGGCCATTCTGCTCACAATCGCACTTCTTATGTCGGTTCAGCTTCACTCCGAGACTTACAGACAAAAACTTGCGAGGCTCAAGCAGGAACTTCAGAGGATCAGGAGCCGGATTTCGTCGCTCCAGAAGAAGGAGAAAAACCTGCGTGCCGAGATCGACGCCATCAACAAGGAAGAGGCCGCCCTTCAGGAACTCATTGACCTCTACAGGAGCAGGATGGAGGAGATCGACCTCGACATAGCCATTTACAACCGTAAAATTGCCATGCTTCAGGACAGCATCGACGCCTCACTTGAGCGGATAGGCACGGGCCTCGATTTCCTTTATCGGCAGGGCGAACCTGATTTCTGGGAATTTTTCCTTGTGGGTGGCGAAACATCACATGGTCAGAAGGTCGCCGAGCGGATCATCGAGCAGGAAAAGACGTTCTACGAGCACATCAAGGCGAAAAAGGACACCCTTGAGGCCATCAGAAGGAAACGAGAGAGCGATTTTCAGGAACTCCAGAGACTCCAAAACGAGATAGAGCTTCGATATGTGGAACTCAGAGACCTGAAGGAACGCAAGAAGCAACTGCTTGCCCGCATGAAACGTGAAGAGATCACCCGCAGGATCGAGCTGAGCAGGAAGGAGGAGGAGCGCCGCAAACTGGAACGGCTCATCGCCGACCTCACCAACCGCAACAAGAGGATTGTCGTGAGTTCGGGGAGCAAGAAGCGGAAGCGGCCATCCGCTAAACTCTCACTGATCTGGCCTGTGAGAGGCGAGGTTGTCCAGAAGTTCGGCATCCTGCTCAACCAGCAGTATGACACGAAAACGAAAAGCAATGGCATAGATATCCGCTCGAAACCATCCGCCCCGGTCAAAGCGGCTGCCGACGGCGAAGTCGTCTTTGCCGGCAAATTCCTGGGGTATGGCAGGATGGTCATCATCGACCACGGAAAATTTATGACGGTCTATGCGGGACTCGGACGGATAAACGTCAGGGTCGGGGATGACGTCAAACAGGGCGACATCATCGGCAGACTCCCGACGGACAACCCGGTTCTGCATTTTGAGGTCAGGATTAACAGGAAGGCCGTCGATCCGCTTGCCTACCTGAAGTGATGGGGGGCTGGCCATGCTCCGGGTGGATGTTGTCGGGCGAGACGCCCGACCCACAAGGACGCCCGACCCACCAGTCTTTGACTTTTGACTTAATCCTTGATTGAACAGTCAAAAAATGAGAGGTGGGGAAGCAAAAACATCGGTGGGACGGCCATTCCCGGCCGTCATGAAGACATCAAAGGAGACATAGACCTCAAGGATGCCATCACCTGCTGAGGGACTGGATGGGCATCTCCATCTTTCAACTTTGCATAAGTCCTTTGAGCTGTGGAGGTGGTTGGCTGAGGGAATGCCTTAAATTCAAGCATTTGGGCTGAGATGTCGGGCAGGTCGCCCGACTCACCAGTTTTTGACTCAATCCCCGATGGAGTAGCCAAAATGGAAGGTGGGAAGCCAGAACATCAGGTGGGATGGCCATTCCCGGCCGTCAGATGGCGATGGAACAGCTAACCCTGCCCTGCAAGCCTCAGGAGCTTCTGGTAGTCCTCCCACGTGTCAACGTCCAGCCTGACGCCCGGATCATCGACCTCGACTTCCGTGATCTCTTTCCTTTTCAAAAACGCTTTCAGGGAGGAGGAATCGGGTTCGTCCATCAGTTCCGGGATGAGCGATGAATCCATCAGCACAGGATGCCCTCGTCTGCCGCCGAACACGGGCACCACAACCTCGCCGCTGCTGCGGAGCAGCTTCCTTAACGTTTCGACTTTCACAAGTGGATAATCGCCAGGGGTGAAGAAGAATCGCCTGGCTTTCACACGGGAAACGCCTATCTTGACCGATAGGAACATCTCGCCGGTGTAATCCGGATTGAAAACGGTCTCGATTTTCTCATAACCTCCGAGTATCCGCCTGAGTTCATCGAAATTGAAACCTCCCACGACGATAACCCTCTTGCAAACTTCGAGATAGGGCGCAACTGCGGCCTCTATCAGGGTTTTGTCGCCGAAAGGCAGCCCCGGCTTCCACCTGCCGACACGTCTGGAAAGGCCTGCTGCGGCGATGACGGCTTCGACTGTCAATGTTCCAGCTCCTCGATTGAGGTTATAGTCCTTTCGGGCAGGGAGATGAGCCTGCTTGCGGCATGGACGTCTTTGAGTCCGTTTCCGGTGATCAGCAGCACGACCACCGCATCCCGGTCAATCTCATCTCTGACCTTCAGGAGGCCTGCCAGTGAGGCGGAAGCAGCCGGCTCGGCAAAAAGCCCGGTGCTGGACGAGAGCAGTTTCTGCGCCTCAAGGATTTCCTCGTCTGAGACCTCGACACATTTGCCGTTGTGCCGCTTAAGGTTCTGCACGGCGTGGTAACCGTTACGGGGCACATCGACCGAGATGGAATCCGCCACTGTCGAGGCCGAAACCGGCTGGAAATCGCCTTTCCTCAACGCCTTGCACACAGCGTTGCTTCCGGATGCCTGAACCGCATAGACCATCGGCACACGATCGAGCAGCCCGATCCTCACGAGGTCACGGAACCCCTTGTAAACGCCTGAAAGTATCACCCCGTCGCCCACCGGCACAAAAACGACATCAGGCATTTTTGGCCTGAGCTGGAGGTAGGTTTCGATGGCTACCGTCTTTTTCCCCTCGATGGTCATCGGATTGTAGGCCGTGTTTCGGCTCATCCCGCCAGATCGTCTTGAGTATTCCAGAGACAGGTCATAGGCGAGGTCATAGTTGCCGTTGACCCTGATGACACGTGCGCCGTATTGGAGCGCCTGAACCAGTTTGGCGATAGGAGCGGATGCCGGGATGAAAAGGGTGATGTTCTGACCGGCCGCCGCACCGACTCCGGCCATCGACGAGCCGGCGTTGCCCGTTGATGCAACCACGATGTCGTTGATTCCGTGTGCTCTGGCAAAAGCCGACACCAGATAAGACGCCCTATCCTTCAGGGAACCCGTCGGGTTGGCGGTGTCGTCCTTGAGGAAAAGGTTGGGCATGTTCAACCGGCGGCGGAGATTCACGGGTTCCCACATCGGCGTATTGCCGACCGGGATCGGCGGGAAAAACCGTCTGTCCACAGGCAGAATGTCGAAGATGTCCAGCGATTTTTTGAACTTCTCGGCCACCTCATCGTCAAATTCAACTTCCAGCACGCCCCTCAACGGGCGATCCTTTTCCTGATGGTGGTGGGGACACAGCATCAGGTTGGGTGTTATCTCGAACCTGCGTCCGCACTCCGAGCAGACATACCAGAACTTCATGCCCCCTCCTTTGCCATGTGAACCACAAGCTGTGGAAACGGGATCTCGATGCCTTCTTTGTCGAAGGCCTCCTTGATGGCCTGTGCGGCGATGTCCTGAGCCGTGAACAAGTCTTCACGCTTCGCCCACGCCCTTACAAGCAGGTTGATCGAGGAGTCCGAAAATTCGTTCACCCGGACGGAGGGAGCCGGATCGTCCAGCACAAGCTCGATGTTTTCAAGCGTCCTCAAAATCACTTCTCTCGCCTTCTGGATGTCGGTGCTGTAGGAGATTCCGACCAGTATCTCGAACCGCCTGACGTCGAAAAACGTGTAGTTTTTCACAGCGCTATCCAGCATCTCACGGTTGGGAACCCGGATCAGGATGTTGTCGAAGGTCTGTAGCCTTGTTGACAGGATGCCGATGCTGTGAATAGTTCCGAGATTGCCGTTGATTTCTATCACGTCACCGATCCTGATGGAACGGTCAAACATGATCATAACTCCGGAGATGAAATTGGATATTGTGGCCTGTGCAGCAAAACCTATGGCGACGCTCATGAGTCCGAGGCTCGTTATCAGGCTCTCGATACGTACCCCAAGAATGTTCAAACTGATGATTATGACTATCCCCCAGATCGTGTAGGTTATGAGCGAGCGAAGTATCGCCTCGCTGTTTTCGTCCATGTCCTTTACGAGTTTTTTGATGCGTTTGAACCCCAGGTGCTTTTTGATGAACCTCGCTACATAGATCAAGATGGCTATGCCTATAAGCCTGATCCCCAATTTCATTCCTAAACTGAGGCCCTTCTCCAGATTGAGTTTTATAGTTTCCCAGAGGGACATAAGCACATGTTCCATCGTCCCCAACCTCCGTTTTAGCTGCATCATTATGCTGGCAATATTGTGGGCATTCAATTGAACTATGCATAGCGAAAATGCTCTTGGGAGACCCTCGGCGGTTCAAGTTCCGTCTCCATCGGGCCAGTGGATAAACATTCACCTTGATAGCCGGAAGTGCTTTTTGTCTTGCAGGAGGATGTCCCTTTTTCACTGGTTTTGGGTCCAAAAGAGAATTTAGAATGTTTTTCAATGGACGGCATGAGGGGCCTTGAGGAGTTGGAAAAGTGCATAGTAAGCGCATGGGAAAGCATAAGTTACACAGGGGAGTAAGGTAGAGATTTCTGAACGGGAGAGGATAATAGGCAGAGTTGTGCAGATTATTTTCAGACCGAGTTCCATGAATCAAAATGACTGATGTAATTGACCTCCTATCTCGCACACAGAGAAACTCATAAGCAGAAGAGTATTCCCCTCTTGGTTCTGTCACCTCTCGGTTCAGAATCTGGTTTTGCCCGTGAATTTGAATTTCCTCAACTTCATGGCAGGCACAACCATTCCGCCAACATAGCGCATGCCATACCATGAAACATCCGAAATGGTCTCGGCTTGGTTTCCAATAGCTTCGATCTCGGAGAGGGATTCGAGCATGGATTGTGTAAACCTCAGGTTTTTTAATCCCTTTGTAATTTTTCCATCTTCGATCAAGAATGTCCCACCCCGCGTCATTCCTGTAATGGTAAATGACATAGTGTCGACCACATTTACATAGTGCAACATCGTTACAAGCACACCACGCTCGGTGGACGCTATCATCTCGTCCAGGGAGACGTCACCTTCTTTGACTACCGTATTTAACGGCGCCGGCCACGACTCGAATGGATGGGCTGCATTACCGGTTGATGTTCTGTTTTCCTTCGCAGCGGTGCGGCGGTCGTATACGAAATTTTTAACAACGCCGTTTTCGATCAGGATGAGTTCTTTACGTGGAACTCCCTCCATGTCAAATGGATATGGGAAACCACGGGGATCGGTGGGAGAGTCAAGAATTGTCAATTTTTCATCAAACACTTGCTGGCCGAATTTATCTTTTAGGAAACTCCTTCCTTCCTGAACCATCTTTGCGGATAACCCCATGTGTCCAAGAAAACCGATAACATCAGATACCGCAAGGGGCTCCAAAATGACGGTATAATAACCAGGTTCAATCTCACCGGGATTTTCCGATAATTCAACTTTTCTGATAGCCTTCTCGGCAAGTTCTTCGGGATTGATGTTATCGACATCCATCGACGAGGCCTGTGCCCAGCCGGAACCTCCATTTTTCCCAAATGCCGTTATGGAAAAGTCAGCTTTCGTCGCAACATGATACAGTTTTAGACCCCTACTGTTTGCGAGGACCATTTCCACATCGCCGGTGGCAAAAGCGCCATAGCCGTTAAATCCGAGTGGGCTGAGGGCGTTAAGCGCTTTTTTGATGGCCTCTGCGCGTGCAGGGGCTGTACAGCTGGCGGTATTTTCATAGTAGGTTACAACTGGTAATTCTGGGATATCTTCCGGTTCTTTTAGCTCAGGGAGTTCTGGGTCTTCTACCATCTGGCGAGCTATTTTCTCACTTTCCCTGACCACTTTTACAAGGCCTTCCCGATCGATGCGCGTGGTCTCAGCAACACCTGCCTTTTTGCCGAATCTTGATCTGACGCTAACTTTAATCCCTTCAATAGCAAGGCTCTGGTGAATCATGGAGTTAGCGTATCTCGTTAGATTGGAATTCTCAGCCTCTATTAAGATTTCTATTCCGTCAGATTCATAGGCCCTTATCAATTCATCCACAATTTCAAATAATTTCTCTTTCCCAATCACTTTAAGCCTCCTGATTGTGAGTTTTTATTATACTCCGCCATATTCGTAGATTCATCAATGAG
>JAMOPK010000370.1 GCA_027064565.1 Caldifarciminota bacterium
CCTGTTATCCTCGACAACCAGCGCCTTCTTTCCGACATGTGAACGTTCTCTGGCAGCTGAACTGCTTCGACGGCCAACTCTGCTGGCTCCAGCCCAGAACTCGATGTCGATTATCGGGACGACCTGCGAGCGGTAGGTGGTTATTCCGGATATGCCCTCGATGTTTTCGAGGATGGAAGGTATCTTCTTTCGGGAAATTTCGATGACATCGACGATCCTGTCCAGCATCACGGCGCCGATACCGCGCGATGTTACGAAGAACATGACGATTCCTTCGTCGGAAGGCGGCTCGCCGAACATGGTCTCTCGCAGGTCCATGAGCTGGATGTAGTAGTTGTTGTATTTTATCAGCCTGACACCGCCTGCAAAATGGGTATCAAGCTGGTTTAAATCGGCTATGCCGCGGGTTTTGAGGAGCGGATAGGCGAAAATCCTGCCGCCGATTTCCATCACCACAGCCTTTTCAAGCCCGACATAGACGGGCAGGCGGAGCTCAAGCGTTGTGCCCCGATCACGTTCCGAATGGATGCTCACGTCGCCGCCTATCGCAACGAGGTTCCGTTTGACCACATCGAGGCCGATTCCCCGACCCGAAACCGTGGTGACAAAGGAAGAGGTCGAGAAACCGGGGACGAACAGCATGGCCTCAAGGGATTTCTGATCAACGTCCTTCTCGCGCAGGAGGCCCCGTTTGATGGCCTTCTCCTTCACTTTGTCCCAGTCGATGCCCGCCCCGTCATCGGATATTTTGAGCCACAGCTCCTGCCGATGTATTCCCGCCTCGATAACGATTTTGCCGGCCCGTGGTTTGCCCTTCTTCTCCCGAACTTCCGGCGGCTCTATCCCGTGATCAATGGCATTGCGGACGATGTGGATCACCGGGTCCTGGATGATTTCGATGGCCCGGCGGTCAACCCGGATGTCACCGGTGCGGATTTCTAACTCCACTTCCTTGCCCAACTGCCTTGCGATGTCCCTGACCATCCTCGGCAGGCCGGCGAAAAGGGTCGAGAGCGGGACAAGTGACATCTTCTCGATGCCTGAAACTATCCTCTCCCACAACGAGGTTATGTAGAACTCCTGATTTTTGAGCCCGCTGAGGGCTTCCAGCGCCGATTGAACCCTGCCTTTTTCCAGTATCTGGCGGGCTGAGTTGACCGTGGAGATGTAGTCATCGGACGCAACCTTAAGCTCCTCAAGCAGTTGCCTGATGTTATCGATCAGCTGGTAGTCTATCCTGACGCTGTCCGCCTCATAATTTACCTCCTGAGTCGGGCGTGCATGTTGCTCGATCTCAACTTCTTCGCCCTCGAGGATCCGCCTGAGGCTTTTAACAAGTTCGCTGACGTCATGCTCACCCTTATCAAGCATCTCTTTCAGGGTGTCCACAGCTCGAAAAACGGCGTCGAAAATCGTCGGCTGAGGCTCAAGTTCTCCATCGTAAATCTTTTTGATGAGGTCTTCGATGGCATGGGAAAGGTCGCCCATCTGTTTGAACCCGGCCATGTAGGCCGAGCCTTTCAGGCTGTGGGCGTGACGGTAAAGCTCAAAAAACGATTGTGAATCAGAGGGGTCCTTCTCAAGCTTCACGAGCAGGTTGCTCATGCTCTCGATGTGCTCTCTGGCACTATCGACGAAAAGTGAAAGCAGCGAATCTTCCATTTCAAATCACCTCACATGAGAATGAAAACCGGCGAGTCATCGACTATGACAACTCCCTGAAAAAACGGAGAATGGAGCGCAAGCAAAAAGGGCATCTGTTTCACGTCATCCGGCTCCGCTTCAACGACATCGACCACGTCATCCACGACAAAACTGCGGCCATCCTTGAGCACTATCCGTTTGCCATCCGAAGACGGTTTCGTGAAAAGTGGCGGGGCGTCGCCCGTGTCTATCTGTTCGACGTTTTCCATGGGGATGGCAAACTTATACCTGCCGTTTTTGACTATCAGGAAGGCGGTTCGGGCCATTTCAAGCCTCCAGCAACCTGTAAGCCAATTTTTCGCAATCCAGAAGGTTCACGGGCTGACCTTTCCAGTCAAAGGTGCCCACTATGAAATCTGCCTCTTTCACCGGCGGCTGAAGGTCCTGTTCGATTTCGTAAAAATCAATCACATCGTCCACCGGAAAGGCAAAATCCATGTTCTCGCATTTTACCCTGAGGAAATAGGTCTCCCGTTCCTGAGAGACCTCAAGGATCGGCGCAATATCGACGGCGGCAATGATCTCGCCTCTCAAATTGAACGCTCCAAGGATAAACTCCGGGCTTCCTGGGATGGGGGTGACGGAATCCGGACGCAGCAGGACCTCGACGAGGGTATTCACTTTCAGAGCAAACAGCGAGCCCCCCATCCGAAATATCAGGACCTTATTGCTCTGCATCTAATTTGAACCTCCCCACAAGGTCTTTGAGCTCAGCGGCCAGCAGGTTCAGCTCCTCCATGGACTGCCTGATCTTCTCGGCATTCTCTGCAGACTGTTTGGTGACCTGTGAAATGTTGTTCATGGCCATCGCCACCTGCTGTGTGGCGGCTTTCTGCTGGGCAACGGCCACGCCGATCCGCCTGGAGGCCTCAAAACTCTCCTGAAGCGCCTGCATTATGCGGTTGCTCTTTTCCGAGAGTTTGTCAGCGGTTGAGAGCCGGGATTCCATCTCCTTTTTCTCCTCATCGATGGACATCACCGCAGCCGTGGAAAGCTCCTCGATGGTGGCTACGAGATTTTTGATCTCCTCGGCCGAGTTCGACGTGTTGGTTGCAAGTTCTCTGATGTGGGACGCCACGACGGAGAACCTTTTTCCCGCCTCGCCGGCGCTGACCGCCTCGATGGCGGCGTTGAAAGCCAGTATCTTCGTCTGAACGGCTATCTCGTTGAGCACATCCAGGATCTTGTTGATCTCCGAGAGCTTGCTCAAAAGGTCGGTGATCCGTTTTGCGGAGTTGGTGGACTTTTCCTTGAGGATTTTGAACCCCTGAACCATCTTCTCGATGGCGTCAGAAAGCTCTATGAGCTTTGGCTGTGCCTCTTCTGCCAGTTTCATCAGCAGTTTGCTCTGCTCGTTCATCGCCTCCATCGAGCGATTGAGTTCCTCAACGGTTGTGGTGACTTCAGTGATGGCGGAGGCCTGTTCCTGAGCACCTGCAGCCTGTTTTTCGGCGGCACGGAGCATGGACTCGGCGGTCGAGGCGACCTTCGATGCGCTTTCCCTGACCTTTTCCGTGATCTCCCTAAGGCTCAAAATGACTTTCTCCACACCGAGAGCGAGATCACCAAGCTCCGAATTGGAAAACGGGATAGCCGTAGTGGTCAAATCGCCCTGTGCAAGGTCAGAATTGGCTTTTATCAGCTCGTCGATGTCGTGCCTTAGCAGTTTGGAAAAAGTTATGCCCATCGAGGATGAGAGATAAATCAACAACAAACTGAAAATCAGCAGGTTGAAGCTTGCAAAAGCGGCGGTATAGTTATGGGTCAGGATGCTTATCAGGGCTATGAGAAAGAGAGGGAAAGTGGCTGCAGGAGCGAAAAGTTTGATCCATGTGATCAGCGATGCCCTGCTACCCGGCAATTCCTCGTGGGGATTATGCCTGAAACCACGTGAGTAAAGGAGTTTGATAACAGGTCGAACGTTGAGGCTCCCCCAGATAAAACTCGCCATTGCCCAGATAAACCCTGTGCTGAACGCTGCCGCAAATCCCACAAACAATACCTTCTTCATGTCCACCTGACTCGTGAGTGCAAGTGAGATGATTATGAGTCCAGCACCTATCAGAAAAACCGAACCTTCAACCTTTGCAAGGGTCACGGGATAGTTCATGGACTCGGTGAAGGCCCTGCGAAGGATTTCAGGATCACTGGCTTCAGTCGTCTGAACGGTGTTGACGTTGTTGATTGACTTCCAGACGAGGTAAATGGCGTAAAAGAGCATTATAACACCCCAGAAAACGGTATAGACGATGATCGTGTGCCGGGCTTCAGGGGGAAACGTGGTGGAACTCAGGGAAAAGTAAAGCACGTAAGGGATACCAAAAAGGGCCACAAATGTCTGATAAAGCACGGTTTTATAGCGCAATGTGTTAACCTTCATTTTTCCCCTCCATATCGGGTGAATAGATAACCACCCTGTTACGGCCGCTCTCCTTGGCAGCATAAAGGGCGGTATCTGCACGCTCTATGAGCTGGGTTCTGTCATCTCCATGATCCGGAAAACACGAGACCCCCATGCTCATCGTGATAAAAAGGTCTGTATTCTCCCATTTGAACGGGGTCTGGCTTAATTTCTCTCTGGTTTTGTCAAGAAGTTCAAAGGCCTCCCTGCAGGACAGGCCAGGGAAAACCGCAACGAACTCCTCCCCGCCGTAACGCCCCACCTGGCCTTTGCCCTCAAACTCACTTTTCAGGAATTTTGCCACCGATGCGAGCACAAAATCCCCGGCAAGGTGGCCATAGGTATCGTTGAACCTTTTGAAGTGATCGATATCGAACATGGCAATGCTGACACTCCCCTGCTTCGACTTCATCTCAGCAAGTGCTTTATCGATTATCTCAAGGATGGCCTTACGGTTGGGCAATTTCGTCAAAGGGTCAGTCGTAGAAATCTGTTTGAAGGCCTGAACTCTTTTGAGAGCCGCTTTCACCCTTGCAATCAACTCCACGGGATTGAAGGGCTTGATGATGTAGTCGTCCGCCCCGAGTTCAAATCCGGCAACCTTGGAATCGAGATCGGATTTAGATGTTAGAAAAATAAACGGTGTAGTCTGAAGCTCCTCGACACCCTCGAGTATTTTTTTCACCTGAAAACCGTCGATTCCGGGCATAACCACATCGCATATTATCAGGTCAGGCAAGTTCGATCTGGCAAGTTCCACACCTGTCTCTCCATCTGGCGCTTCAATGACCTCGTAGCCATTCTTTTGAAGCACCAGAGAGATACTTTTACGCATGAAAACATCATCGTCAATGACAAGGATCCTCATCCCAATCTCCTCCCTCATGCAGTCGCTTGTTTCAAGGGAATCTTAAACCACTTCCCACATCGAGTCAAAACGAAGCTGGCAACAAGAAATCCCTGCACCTTCAGGGGAAGCGTGCAAGATATCAATGAAAGGCGGCAAAGCCCTGTATGAGGGGCCGTGCTGTGAAATCCGGGAGGTTCAGAGCGGGAGTTCGTAAGAATAAATCAGGTTAATGCCTCGACGCTCGACATACTCAGCGACAGAAGGGGGTGCCTGATAGGTCACAAGGAACAGAATCTTCTCTCCTTTCCACCGGTCACCGAACTTTTCAATATTCCTGATGAACTTATCGACCTCCCTTTTGCTCAATTTAGCTTTGCACTCCCCGATGATATAAACCTCCTCGCTTCCTCGCCTTCCAGCTCCAAATATGTTAATCTCATAATATCTATTGGTCTCGCCCTTCACATAAATACGTTTGAGAGGCTGCGTTACCTCAATGCCAAACCTACCCTTCAGAATAGAAGGAAGCCCCTTATAGGCCCTGTCTTCGAGGAAATAACCGAATGTGTGGGCAAGTCCACCGATCTCCTTGCGCATCGCTTTCTGTTCTTTGATGACTTTATCCAGCCGCCCCTCGGTTTTCTTCTGAGCTTCAGCAAGCTGATCCATACGCTCGGTAAGTTGGTCCACACGCTCGGTGAGTCGGTCCATACGCCTGGTAAGCTGATCAATACGTTCGGTGAGTTGATCTATAGCTTCCCAGACTTTCTTAAAATTCTCGTTGGTCGTGCGGACAAACTCGTAAAACTCCTCCCTTTTTATAGATTCCTCTTTTCTTTTCTCATTTTCCTTGATAAGGTATAGCAGGATATCTCTGATATTCGGGTCTCTTACCTTATCGAGCTTTTCTATGACCTCGGTGATAACCATGGTGCTTTAATTATCGACATTTACCCGTGCGTGGTCAATGGCTTACACTAAAACCCACCCGAAAATTCAATTGTTGTCGAACGAGATGCCCCACCCGCCAGGCAAGACAACTAACTCACCGGGCCTCAATTGCTTTTTATAAGGCAAGACATCGGTGGGATGGCCGCCCTCAGCTGTCAATCCTCCATTGAAGTCGGGGAAAAGCATTCAACCTGAAAATCCATAAAATCTATTCAAATATTCTCTCGCATGAGCTATGCATCTTTCAGGATTCTGCCTTATATTCTAACACTGTCCCTGACCCCTTATTTAAAAAAGGAGCCTTCTGAATGGATCTTACCGTGGCGGA
>JAMOPK010000371.1 GCA_027064565.1 Caldifarciminota bacterium
CAGCTATTATGACTCCCTTCAGTCCAGACTGCTTCCCCATGTATTTTTGTATAGTTTTAGGGGACAAAAACATGGCAATAAAAGAGGAGAACAAAACGACACAGAGGAAAATGGGAAGCATTCTCAACAGAAGGATTATGCCACGCTTAAGAGCGAGTAGGGATTTTCCGGGACAAATCAGAAAGAGAATTATGTAGATAAGTGCGACTAAAAGTTCAAAAGTATGGGATTTAAGCAGATTTTTCATTTTCATATCACACAATCCCTCCTGTGAGTATTAATCCAGTGAGTATTCCAATAATTATCGCTCCTATGAATGCGAGCAGATTTCTTACAATGACAAATTTCTTGCCAAAGATCGATATTTCAAAGGGCATAGAAATGATTCCAACCATAACCCATGCGTTCATGAAAACGGCAGCTACTGCAATAGGAGCTCCTTTTTTGATCAATATGGCCCCCAATGGATACACAGAGGAAACAGGACCTCCTACCACAGAACCTATAATTGCGGCATTTAAAATGGCGAGGAGACCCCTGCCATGGCCTATCACTGAGACAATAGCGCTTCTGGGTATAAAAACATCGAAGAGACCCACTAAAAGGAAAATGGAAGTGATGAAGGGGAGCTGTTTCAGGAACTGCCGTATGCCTTTTTGCAGTCCCTTTTTCCCTTTAACGCTATCTTTTTTGAATGCGTAAAGATAGCTAACGATGACTACGATAGCGTAAAGGACAGCTCCCCAAATGTTCATGTTACTTTAGCCTTTCTTCGAGTTTTTTGAGGATAGTTTTCAGGTCTGCAATCTCTTCCCTCAGAAAGGCAACTTCTTTTTTCAGGCGTGCCACTTCGTCATTCTCAGCTTGCTCCTCAGGATGTGTCTCCTCGGTGGTTGAGGGGATATAGTTGATTTTCTTTTGCAGGTATTCTTCAAGGACATCTCTCACTCTCCCGTAAGCGCCAACGATCGTCTGTATCCCGTAACTGGCAAAATACTGTTGAGCTTTAGGCCCCATTCCTCCTGTTATTATGACGTTTACGCCCTTAGATTTCATGAAGGCCGGGAGCTCCCCGGGAGCGTGTTCACCCATAAGGGGATTGGGAATAGACTCCACATTCTTAACAGTTCCCATTTCATCCACATCCACGATTACGAAGTAAGGACAGTGTCCAAAATGGTAGCTTAATACACTGTCCAGCCCCTTGCTTTGATCAGCAGTAAAGCATATTCTCATGATTACACCTCCTTTTCGACCTTTATGGTCTTTATCCTGACTGCCAATCTAATCAATTACATAACTGAAATAAAAGAAGGGGATTATGGCTGGAGCAAAGGGAACCTTATAAGCAAAAGGCATTTTTACTCCGCTTGTGATTATGATCTTTTTCGATGGATGCCAGATTAACTTGGTTGCTATTAGATGGAAATATGTGTCGCTATCCTCGATTTCTTTTCCATTTTTATCTTTATTTGAACCTGCGATCCAGCCCTGCAATCCTCCAACAACAGCAAGTTTATGACTGACTTTATATCCTGCGAAGAGACGATACCCGAACCTATTCCCCTCTTTCCAGCCCGATTTGCTAAATCCGCTTATATCTTTGACCTTTCCCGTATATTGATACCATATTTTGGGAGACAGAAAGAGCCTTTTCGTAAGACGAGGCATGGAAAGGAGGAGAACTCTGAAGTCATTGGACCCGTCTCCGATACCGTTCTTTATTTTTTCATCCGGGCTGATAGAAGGTTTATAGGCCAAAGCGGCTGTTAAGCCATCTTTCCAGTTAAAGCCCAATGGCCCATGAGCGTTTGAATATACGAGCGCTTTAGTTATAAACCAAACATCGTTAAATCCGCTTTCGTTGATTTCCTTCCACACCGTTTCATTTGCACTTTTTGACCAGACTTGCCTTCTCACATCTTTTGTGACATATGGTAAGAGAGCGCCAACACTTAACCTATTAGTTATTCCATATTCGAATGCTATGGCGCCCTGGGAAGTCCTCATGTGCCAGCCGACTGGTAATTCTACCATTTTGTTGTAATCCTTTGAGTAGGGGGATTCGTCGTGAAGCGCCTTCCATACCTCGTCAGAATAGCATTTTTGGGCCTGAATATACATCGTAACGATTCTAATCCGAAGTCTGCCTTTACCTATGGGATGAGGGCTAATAACAGTCGATTCCGCAAAGCCACCTGCACTAATCAATAGGGTTAATGCCATTCCCAAAATTAAGGTTCTGTAGTTTTTCATCTCAATCCTCCTTTTAGGTTTCTATGTTTTTGTTCTTTGTGTCAATCGCTACCAATCCGGTCAATTTACAAATCTCAGGCCACATTTTCGTCCTGACCGATCATACCTCAGTTCTCTGTGTAATTAAACAACTTTTTTATCCTGTTGGAGACCTTCAAATATCCAACTAAGAAGGGAATTTGAACGATAGGCGTGATTGCAGGTGCTATTGCCATCAGTCCCATACCAGCAGTTAAAGCTATGGCCATTGCTGTTCCTTCATTTTTACCCACGGATGTGAAAATTATCGCCATGTGATCTTCATACGGGATCTTTAACCATTTATTGAAATATGTAAGAAATGTCAGAGACAGGATGTAATACAGAATAATGGGAATCAATGTAATACCAACTATGGAAAGCCGGGAATATACAAGTTGTGACTTTTCCATAAAGATTAGGAAGATTATCACGAACATCCCTAACAATGAGACCAGCGGGAAAAGTGGTTTCAGTTCGAGGTAGCCCTTGGTGCCGAGTTTGTGGACTAAATAGTAATGCGTCAGGATCCCCAGAATTAAAGGAATTACTACAACGATTATAATTGTTTTTACTAAAAGCCATGCGGAGATGGATACATGAAGAGAAGAAGCAAAAAGTTTTAGCCAGAGGGGGACTGTGACAATAGCAAGGGTAAACGAAATTGCTACTACGATTGTGGCTAATTCAATATTTCCATCGGATAATCCAGTATAAGCAATAGCCATTGAGGAACAAGGAACAACCGTTGCAAGCAAAATGCCAATAGCCAGAGTTGAGGGAATAGGCAGAAAGAGGCGAAGAATCAGAATTAAAACCCATGCAAGCAATGGGGCAACGATGAGCCCCATTGATAAGGCGATGAGAACCTGTTTTAGTGATTTTGAAGCGCTTTTTAAACGTGATATTTCAAGACTTATCATCATGGGGTATATCATCGTAATTATGACTACCAAATTTAGGGTTTTAAATAGTTGGGCATGAGCTTTCACATTTACGTGTAATCCCGTAAAAAATCCGACAATGATAGCGATTACGGCATACACCATTATGTATTTGCTCAGATGATTTTTTAGCTTCAAAAGGCTATGCATCGTTCTCACTCCCTCTTTTTGAATGAAGGGTAAGTCTTTCAGGCATTTTCAGCCCCCTCAGCTTCTCAATGGCACTTCCGTCAATAACATGAAGGGGTATGAGTTCCTTCATGTCCGTTTCGGACCGCGGTCTCTTTGCCCCTTCCACTAAGATTCGATTACTCTCGCTAAAATCGGCCGGTAGTAGCACCTTACTGAGCATTTTACCTCCATCTGTTCTTTTCATATGATTAACTCACTGAGTTATAAATTTCCTTCATATTCACTGAGCTCTTTTTGATTCTTTCTGACCATTTCAAAGAATTTCACAAGAAGGATCATCTGTATCATTGCTGCAAAAGGTCCACCTATGACGGTGCCGATTGCAGCCATTGGGCCGAAAGTGGCGATACCGATAGCGGTGGATATTGTCATGTTATATGTAGCTGAATATGTGAGAGCTATGTTCTGTTCCAGAGGAAATTTGAGCAGGTTTCCTGTGAGGTATGCTATTCCCCATCTGAACAGGAAGTAGATATTGGTTATCAGTGCTCCATATAGGATGGTTTGTGGTTCTTTTGCAATCATTATTCCGTTAATGCCAAAAACAATGATCACCATGGTGAAGAGTCCCAAGAGGCTGAGTATTTCAAGTGGTGTTTTCAAGCTCTCTAATGCCTCTTTCCCTTTGTATTTGAGAACAAAATATTTGGTAAGTTGTCCGATTATCAAAGGAATTAAGATATAGATTACCAATGATTTTAAAAGTGCCCATACAGGGACCTTCACCACTTGAGAGAGAATCAGACTTGAACCCAATGGGATCACGAGTAAGGACAGGAAAAATGTATAAATAACTCCAATGAGGGTTAACTGGACTTTTCCTCCGCACATTCCCACAAAAGCGGGAGCCGAGCTGGCAATAGGAGACAGTGCGAGTATCACCAGGCCTGCAACAAGGTTGGGATTTATATTTGGCATAACCGCCACAACTACTTTCATCAAGAGATAAGCTGATAAGGGAAAGATTATCACATAAAAAATTGTCAAAACGATAAGGTATTTTGTTTTAATATCCGATTTCTTTGTGAAGGCTTCGCCAATTTTCAGATACACCATTGGCTTGTAAAGCATAAGAAAGAGTGCAAGAGGTAAAATCGCCTTTAGACTGACAAAGGTGTTATGATAGTATCTGCCCAAAATGATTGACAGAACCACCAGAACCAACGTTATCCAGATCAGATTTTTCTGAATCTTCTTCACTATGGTTTCGATCTTCATGGTATCAACCCTCCTTTAATATTTCCATTATTTTCCTGACTTTGTCGTTAATGAGTCGATAATAGACTCTTACTCCTTCTCTTCTCGATTCAACGATTCCGAGAAATTCAAGCTTTGCCAGTTGCATGGAAACAGCAGGTTGCATCCTCCCTGTATACGGCACTATTTCAGACACCGATTTTTCTCCGTCCAGTAAGGCCTCAATTATTGCCAGCCTTACAGGGTTACACATGGCTTTCAATATCCTCATCTCTTCTCTCATGGCTCTCATCTCTTCTAATTTAATTATATCCTAATATTGTGATGTAATTATATAAAAAACACACAATATGTCAACCCCCGTAAGCGAGACTGTTCGAAAAATGGGGCTGAGCTATTTCAGTGACCTACTTTACAATATTCTCGTCATCAAAGAGGTATTCGAAGAGTTTGTATTTTGCGATAAATTTCGTCCTTTTCATTGGGACCTCCTTTTTGAAGTTGTAATTTTACAAAGGGGGGACTTTTCTTTATTCCAGATCTTAGCCCATGTCCTAATTCACGTCTGAACATCAGCAGTTTTCGTTGAATTTTGAATTAAGTTTGTGATATAATTTTTGTGAAAATTATTGTGGGGAGGATAAGGAGGTAGCGTTATGGAACAGTCATTTGCCAAAAAAGTTTTGATGGTGGTGTTTGTTTCCTTCCTTCTCCTCGGTTCCTGCGAATATCTGGCCCTCAACACAGACTCGCCGCAAAAGATCAGGGAGAAGTTTATCCCCGGAGTCACCGATTTGCGATTTTCCAGAGACGGGAGCAAGATCATCACGTTCGTCTGCACCGAACTTGACACCTATCCCGCCCTAATCGGGCCGCTTCCCGTGACCGGCGAGGCCTGTGCCAGAAGCAGGATGAAGGTTCTGGATGCCAGAACCCTCGGTGTGGTCGATGAGACGCCGGAGATCGATGGCACCGTGAATTCGCTTGCAAGTTCCCCGGATGGCAGGTACTTCGTTGCCGCAGGCACAGGCAGGATGGATCTCGAGTGTAACTTTACCACATTTCCGCCATTTTTCTACTGCGAGCCGGTTTACAGGGGCGGCAAATTGACGATTCTGGACGCAGGGACCGGCCAGACCGACACCATGTTGCTGTCCTCGTCGGTTCAGGCGGCCGCCTTCAGCAACGACGGCGAGTATCTTGTCACGGTGTTGAGGTCAGGCTTTGTGGAAGTGTGGGACTTCGATGCACGTCAGATCGTCCACCAGATCGATGTCGGTTACAGCTACAGCAAGGCGAAAGCACAGTTTACACCCGACGACAGATACCTGATTCTTGCTTTCTGGAAGCTTTACATCATCGATACGCAGACGTGGACGATGTCGGATACCCTGCCCGGGAAGGCGGACGACTTCGCAATTGATCCCGTGAACAACCGGTTGTTTGTTTCATCCGGTAACACCCTCAAAGCCTACGAATTGGGCACCTGGCGGGAGCTTTCGGAACTTCGCCATGAGTATAAGAGGTCTGTCGGCAGGATAACGGTTTCCAGCGACGGCCTCTTTCTCGCAAGGATCGAGTTCGGCGTCACCATCGAGCGGATAGGGACATGGGACGGGCT
>JAMOPK010000372.1 GCA_027064565.1 Caldifarciminota bacterium
CCTGAGGAGACCAACCTTGAAAATCCGTTCGAAGAGGCCATCGACATTTACGAGCTGACCAAATTCCGCAGGTCGAACCAGAACACTCTGATCAACCAGCGTCCCATCGTCAAACCGGGCGATTTCGTGAAAAAGGGCGACCCCATAGCGGACGCATCAGCCACAAAGCGCGGCGAACTTGCGCTCGGAAAGAATCTATTAGTGGCGTTCCTGCCATGGTTCGGCTACAACTACGAGGATGCCATTATCGTATCCGAAAACCTGCTCAAGGAAGACACTTTCACATCGATCCACATCCTCGAATACGAAGTTGCCGTCCGTGAGACCAAACTCGGGCCTGAGGAGGTCACCCGTGACCTGCCAAATGTGCCCGAAGATGCGCTCAAGAATCTGGACGAGAACGGCATCGTCCGCATCGGCGCTGAGGTGAAGCCGGACGATATCCTTGTCGGCAAGGTCAGCCCCAAGGGCGAAAGGGAACTCTCTCCTGAGGAAAGGCTGATCCTCGCCATATTCGGCGAAAAGGCAAAGGATGTCCGCGACACATCCAAGCGTGTCCCGCCCGGCGTTCAGGGCGTGGTCGTCGATGTCCTTGTGCTTTCGAGACGCAAGGATGACCCGCTATCCAAAAAAGTGATGGCGGAACGCAAAAAGCGCATTCAGGAAGAGGCCAAGATCGAAAGACGCATCATCAACCTGAAGCTGAGAGAGGCCGCACGGAAGCTTCTCCGCGGGGAAACCGTGCGTCAGCCCATCAAAGACGAGACCGGCAGGATCGTGCTGAGAAGCGGGGATGTGTTCACCGATGAGTTCTTCGAGGACAGGGACATAATGGGACTCCAGTTCCCTGAGGACTTCATCGAGGACGAGGAGAAGGAACTCAAGCTCCAGAAGCTTTTGATGGATGTCCGTCGCTCGCTCGACTACATCGACGAGCTTACCAAGCGCCAGATCCAGCAGCTTGAGCGCGGCGATGAGCTTCCGCCCGGAGTGCTCCAGCTTATCAAGGTCTATGTGGCACAGAAGCGTAAGCTTCAGGCTGGAGACAAACTTTCCGGCCGTCACGGTAACAAGGGCGTGGTTGCAAAGATCGCACCCGTTGAGGACATGCCGTTCCTCGACGATGGCACCCCGGTTGACGTGGTGCTCAACCCGCTCGGTGTGCCGTCCCGAATGAACGTCGGGCAGATCCTTGAAACCGTGTTAGGCTGGGCATCCGTGGAACTAAGGAAAAAGCTGAAGGAGATGCTCGATCGGGGCGCAAAATCCACCGAAATCAAAAAATTCCTGCTGGAAATGTATCCCGACCACCAGAAATCCAAGATCAAACGCCTGAGGAAAGAGGAAGTGCTCCAGCTTGCCCGCAAACTGGTGGACGAGGGCGTTTACTTCGCCACACCTGTGTTCCAGGGCTTCAAGGTGGAAGACATCGAGAAGGAACTCGAGCTCGCAGGCCTGCCGAAAACCGGAAAGACGAGGCTCAGGGATGGCATGACCGGCAAATACTTCGACGAGGAAGCCACGGTCGGCAACATGTATATGATGAAACTGATCCACATGGTCGAGGACAAGATCCACGCACGTGCCACCGGGCCATACTCGCTCATCACCCAGCAGCCGGTCGGCGGAAAGAGCCATTTCGGAGGCCAGAGGTTCGGAGAGATGGAAGTCTGGGCGCTGGAAGCTTACGGTGCAGCATACACGCTTCAGGAGATGCTGACGGTTAAATCCGACGACATCAAGGGCAGAAACCTGTTGTATCAGGCGATAATTCGCGGAGAGGAACCACCGGAGCCGGGAATGCCTGCCTCGTTCGACGTTCTGCTCAAGGAACTGCAGGGTCTTTGTCTTGATGTTGAAATTGAAACAGAGGAATAAGGGGGTATTAAAGTGCCTGACATTAACCCCAAATCTTTGAAAGCTATTCAGTTGAGGCTTGCCTCGCCGGAAAAGATCAGAAGCTGGTCTCACGGCGAGGTCAAGAGGGCGGAAACTATCAACTACAGAACCCAGAAACCCGAACGCGACGGTCTGTTCTGCGAGAGGATTTTCGGGCCGGTCAAGGATTACGAATGCGCCTGCGGAAAATACAAGGGCAAGCGATACAAGGGCATCATCTGCGACCGCTGCGGCGTTGAGGTCACAACTTCGAGCGTCAGGCGTGAGCGCATGGGCCACATCGAGCTGGCCGTGCCCGTCGCTCACATCTGGTATTACAAAGTTCCGCCTTCCATAATCGGACTTTTGCTTGACCTTACAATTCGTCAGCTTGAAGACATCCTTTACTATGACTCTTACATCGTCGTTGATCCCGGCGATTCCCCGCTGAGGAAGGGCGAGGTTTTGACCGAGGGCCAGTATCGCGCCCTGCGGAACGAATACGGCGATGAATTCGTTGCGGAGATGGGCGCTCCGCCGATCAAAAGGCTCCTGGCCGAGCTTGACCTTGAAGAACTCAGCGTCGAGCTCAGGACGAGGATGAAGTTCGAGCGCTCGCCGCTCCGCAAGACCAAACTGCTCAAGAAACTCAAGGTCGTGGAGGCCTTGCTCTACTCCAACAACCGACCGGAGTGGATGATCCTTGACGTGATCCCGGTGATCCCGCCTGATCTCAGGCCGCTTGTGCCGCTTGAGGGCGGAAGATACGCCACATCCGACCTGAACGACCTCTATCGAAGGGTGATAACCCGCAACAACCGACTGAGACACATGCTTGAGATGAACGCACCTGAGATCATCCTGCGCAACGAGAAACGAATGCTTCAAGAAGCCGTTGATGCGCTTCTGGACAACTCGCGCCGCAGACGTCCGGTCATCGGCAAGGGCGGCAGGAAGCTGAAATCCCTGTCCGACATCCTGCGCGGCAAGAAAGGCCTCCTGAGACGCAACCTGCTTGGAAAACGCGTTGACTACTCCGGACGTTCCGTCATCGTCGTTGGTCCTGAGCTAAAACTTCATCAGGTGGGTATCCCGAAAGAAATGGCCATCGAGCTTTTCCGTCCTTTCGTGGAACACAAGCTTGAGGAGACCGGAGTCGCCGATACCATCAGGGCCGCAAGACGCCTCCTCCAGCAGAGGGACGAGCGAATCTGGGGACTTCTGGACGAAATCGTGAAGGATCACCCCGTGATGCTCAACCGCGCGCCCACACTCCACAGGCTTTCGATCCAGTCATTTGAGCCGGTGCTTGTAGAAGGCAAGGCCATTAAGCTGCACCCGCTGGTCTGCCCTGCCTACAACGCCGACTTCGACGGCGACCAGATGGCGGTCTTTGTGCCTATATCGCCTGAAGCCCTGACGGAAAACCACATGCTGTTGCTTGCCCCCAACAACATCCTGTCCCCGGCGCACGGAAAACCGCTTGCCGCACCTACCCGCGACATGGTCATCGGACTCCACTACCTGACGAAGATCAAGCCCGGTGCAAAGGGCGAAGGCAAGAGATTCGCTACCATTGAGGAGGCAAGGCTGGCCTATGAGCATGGCTATCTCGACCTGCATGCCGAGATCGAGCTTCCCATCAACGGCAAATATATCAAAACGACTTACGGGCGTTACCTTTTCAACGAAATTCTGCCTGAAGAACTCAGGTATGTGAACGAGGAACAGAACAAGAAAACCCTGACCAACCTTGTCGCACGTGCCCACAAGATGCTGGGCAGCGGCCCGACAACCGAATTCCTCGACAGACTCAAGTATTACGGATTCCTTTACGCTACCTATTCAGGCCTGACATTCGGAATCGAGGACATGGTTGTGCCTCCAGAGAAGGGACAGATCATCGAAGAGGCCATGCGGAAGCGGGATGAGGTCGAGGAGGCTTACAAGAAAGGCCGCATCTCACGCATCGAAAGATATCAGAAAATCCTTGATATCTGGACAGAGGCGACCGAGAAAGTGAAGGACGCAATGCTCAAGCACATGAGCTCTGACAGATACGGGTTCAACCCCATCTGGATGTCAGTCTTCTCAGGCGCTCGTGGTAACGTGGATCAGGTGAGGCAGATCGCTGGAATGCGCGGATTGATGGCGAGACCGGCCAAGGGCAAGGATGTGCTCGGCGAGTTCATCGAAACGCCCATCATCTCCAACTTCAAGGAAGGCCTGAAGGTCCTCGAATACTTCATCTCGACTCACGGTGCGCGTAAAGGGTTGTCGGATACAGCATTGAAGACGGCGAACGCCGGCCACCTCACAAGGCGTCTGGTGGATGTCGCTCAGGAAGTGGTGGTGACGATGGAGGACTGCGGCACCATCATGGGCAGGAAAATGACTGCCCTGAAGGAAGGCGAGACCATCATCGAGCCGCTCTCCGAAAGGATTGTTGGGCGTGTGTCCATGGAGGATGTGCGTCATCCTGAGACCGGAGAACTCCTTGTCGCCGAAGGCGAGGAAATTACTGAGGAAGTGGCCAAAAAGATCGAAGAGGCTGGCATCGAGTCAGTGGAAGTGCGTTCGGTGCTCCGCTGTGAGGCGCCTCACGGTGTCTGCGCCAAATGTTACGGCCGCAACCTTGCCACCGGCAGGATGGTCGAGATCGGCGAGGCGGTTGGCGTCATGGCTGCCCAGTCCATCGGTGAGCCGGGAACTCAGCTCACGCTGAGGACGTTCCACACAGGCGGCGCCGCTGAACGTATCGCGGAGGTCGCAAAACACACGGCTCCTTTCGACGGCATCGTGAAATTCGAGCAACTTGAAGTTGCTGTTCGGCCAAATGGCGAGGTCGTATCGCTATCCAAGAAAGGCAAAATCGTCATCACCGAAGAAAACGGGAGCAGGGTCAGAACTTTCAACGTGCCTTACGGCTCCATCATCAAGGTCAAAGACGGCGAACACGTGAAGAAGGATCAGGTCCTGTGCGAATGGGAACCCTACTCCATGCCCATCCTCAACAAGAAGGAAGGCATCGTCAAACTCGTTGACCTCGTGGAAGGCGTCACGCTCAAGGAGATCGTCGAAGAGGGTAAGATCGAACGTATCGTGCTCATGGACAGGCACAAGAGATACTTTCCGAAGGTCGAGATCGTTGATCCTGAGACCGGTGAACTCATCGAGACGATCCATCTCGTTGCGGATGCCCGTCTCTCGGTGCACGACGGCCAGCATGTCAAACCCGGCAGCGTGATCGCAAGGGTTCCGCGTGAGGTCGGTAAGACCCGTGATATCACCGGCGGACTACCGCGCGTCGAGGAGCTGTTCGAGGCAAGGTCACCCAAAAACAAGGCCATCGTCTCGGAGATCTCGGGAATCGTCAAAATCGAAGGGATGGAGCGCGGTTACTACCACATCAAGGTTGTGCCTGATGTCGGCGAACCCAAAGAATACCTCGTGCCTTACGGAAAATACCTGCTCGTGGGCGACGGCGAGCGTATCGAAGCCGGTGAACCCATAACCACAGGCCCCATCGACCCGCACGACATCCTGAAGATCAAGGGTAAGGACTACGTGCAGGAATTCCTGCTCGACCAGATTCAGGAGGTCTATCGCCTGTCAGGCGTTAAGATCGACGACAAGCACATCGAGATTATCGTGCATCAGATGATGAAGAAGGTGAAGATCGAGGATCCCGGAGATACCAAATTCGTCGAAGGCGATATCGTTGACAGGTTCCAGGTCCAGATGGAAAACCAGAAAGTCGAAAAACAGGGCGGCAAACCGGCAAGGTTCAGGCCGATATTGCTTGGGATCACGCGCGCATCTCTCACCACCTACAGCTTCATCGCAGCTGCATCTTTCCAGGAGACAACCAAAGTGCTGGCCAACGCTGCAATCTCCGGCGCAAGGGATGAACTTAGAGGCCTGAAGGAGAACGTCATCATCGGAAGCCTTGTCCCGAGCGGAACCGGTCTGAAGAAATACCGCGACATCGAAGTGATCATGGAGGAAGAGGAAGAAGAGAAGGTCGAGGAAGCAACTGAGATCCCTGAAGCTGAGACCACCGAATCGCCTCAGGAAGCTGCATGAGGGTGAAATTTTCTCAACCGGGATAATAGAGAGCGGGGAGCATTCCCCGCTCTTTTCTTTTTTGGGGGTTAAAACGTCATCCTGGTGAAAAATGAGTTCAGGTGTTTTCGCCAGTTTACTTTTTACAATTCTGGTGATAAGATTAGTGGCCTTTCATTCAAAGCAAAACTACCTGTAAGGAGGTATCATGTGGCGTTATATCGCTACCCTGATAATGCTCACCTTATCTTTGCAGGGTGAGTATCTTGTCGAAGTCAAAAACAT
>JAMOPK010000373.1 GCA_027064565.1 Caldifarciminota bacterium
AATCCCTATCTCAAAGGATGCAGCTTTTGCGATGGAGTTGACAAAGCTGTCGATGGTTTTGACCTGAAACCGGGAATAGTGTTCTATCAGGTATTTCACGGCTTCAGCGGCCGCCGTCGAGAGCCGGTCTGGTTCAAGCTCAACTATGCCCCGAATGTAAACGGAGTCCGTGTCGTTCGGCAGGAGCGCTACCTTTTTGAGCATTTCGAGAATCCTTCTTTTCATCTGGGCAGTGGCCTCTCTGGTGAAAGTTATCGCAAGGGTGTTGTGAAGGCTGGCGTTTATCCGCGGCGAGAGGAGGAACTGGACGAACCGTGCGGACAGCAGATACGTTTTTCCTGACCCGGCCGAAGCGCGGATCCCGTGAATGTGCGGAAATCTCAGCTCAGCATCCCTCGGCAATGACATGGTGAATATTTTAACCCAGACCGACTGAGCTTACATATCGGCGCACGAATCCATGTCTATCGATATGCTTTTACGTTTATTCAGATCAGCCTTTGACTTATCCCCTGATATGGCAAGGGGAAACAGGGTTGAGGATGGCCGTCAAATTACCTGAAGATCCTTAGCAAGAAAGTTTAAAGATAATTTCCCGTTCCTCGATTGAGAGCCGAGGAGATATTCGGCTTTAAAATTAAAACATGACCGCATTAAAAGCCTTTGTCGTGTTTTTCCTGATGCAGCCACTGGGCCATGCTTACATGATTGTTGCAGAGAAACTTGGCCCTGAGTGGGAAGTGGGCGCCGCCATCGTTGCGGCCTTGATAGGCATCGTTCCGATCATCTGGTCAAGATTTGTGAAAAATGCTACGACTCAGACAGTTCTTGGCATGTTCTCCGGATTTTTCCTCTGGACGGCTTTTGTGGAATACGGATTCAAATTCGGGGCACATCAGCTTGGAATTCCACCATCGCCAAACGGGACTGCCGGTGAATACCGAATGCTTGAACACACATGGGGACTCGTTCTGATGCTGATCATCTACCTCATGTTTCACAAAGGCGTCAGGTGTGATGCGATGGTCTGGCTGCGTAAAACGCTGAAGCTGGTTGACGGCAACCTTGTGGAAGGAAGGGTGGGCAACTATGCTCCACGAGTAGCTTTTGAGACATTTTCGGCCACATGGACCTATTACGTGATTTTGCTTCTCCTCTACGATGAATCCATATTCGGCGTCCATTCGCTTGTTACCAGAATAGCATTCGTCCTTTTCCTTGGCGGAGGTGCCTATCTGCTATACAAAAATTTCCAATTCAGGGAGTTCGGAGCCGCTTTGCGATACGCCATCCCTACCGTCATAACGTTCTGGAGCGGTATTGAGATACTTGCCAAATGGGGCGTCTTCCGGGAGCCATGGATCACCCTGAACCCTGCGGTGATGATTCCTATTGCAATAGCATTCGCTTTCGCTATCTACCTCGTAGTAAGAGACCTGAAAATCAGACGGAGGGGCGTTTCGGGATAACTTTGCGCATCCGTCGTATCTGTCGCGTTTTGTATCCGTGAAGAACTCAAAGGATTAAAAAAATTAAAGCCTGTCCCGGTTTCCCTGTGAGAACCGGGTTTTTCTTCGCAATTTGATGGGTGAGTTTTGGCCTCTGATCAGGCCATTTTTAGCACCGTTTGGGTCATGTTGGGTTATAATAATTAACATGCCAAAGGACATGAGACTGGAAAGATTGAAAAAGAAGTTTCTCGAACTTAAGGAATTTTTCAACGTTGAGGAGATTGAAAAGGCAATAAAGGAAATAGAACAGGAGGCTCAATCTCCATCTTTCTGGGACGATTCTCAAAAAGCTCAGGCTCGCATGAGCCAGCTATCTGCCCTCAAGAAGCGTTTTGAACTCATAAATGGGCTTGAGGAGAAACTGAAATATGTCGAGGAACTTTCGGAACTTGCGGATGAGGACGAGGAGCTGGCAGAGGAGTTTGAGAAGGAGATCGCGAAGCTTGAGAAGGAGCTGGACGAGGCGGAGTTGGAGGCAGTTCTGAACGAACCTGAGGACAGGAACAACGCCATCCTGACCATCCATCCCGGTGCCGGTGGCACGGAATCCCAGGATTGGGCTGAGATGTTGATGCGGATGTATCTCCGCTGGATCGAGCGCAAAGGTTTCAAATACAGGATTCTGGACTATCAGCCGGGCGAGGAAGCCGGCATAAAGGATGTTACCATCCTCGTCGAGGGGCCTTATGCCTATGGCTACCTGAAGGCCGAGCGTGGGATCCACCGATTAGTGAGAATTTCGCCCTTCGACGCGAGCCGCAGACGCCACACCTCATTTGCCTCCGTTTTCGTCTATCCGGAAATGGAGGACATCGATGTCGAGATAAAGAAAGATGACCTTAAGATCGAGACTTTTCGTGCCTCAGGCCCCGGCGGCCAGCACATGCAGAAAAACGAGACCGCAGTCAGGATAACCCATATCCCCACCGGCATAGTCGTGAGCTGCCAATCCGAGCGCTCTCAGCACCAGAACAAGCTCACAGCCATGAGGATCCTGAAAGCGAGGCTTTACGAATACTACAAAGAGAAAGAGAAGGAGAAGCTGAGCGATGTCGAGAAGGAAAAAACGGACATCGGCTGGGGCCATCAAATAAGGTCATACGTCCTTCATCCTTATAAGATCGTTAAAGACCACAGAACGGGTTATGAAGTCGGCAATGCCGACGCTGTTCTTGACGGCAATATAGATGAGTTCATAAGACAGTTTTTAATTCAAAGCAAAAAGCGAGGTGGTAAAATTGATGGAACAAGTAACGGCTAAGTTTCGTGAAGGCATGGGTGATGCTTTAAAGGGCATGGCCGTTGGTAATATTTTTCAACAACAATTGCTCTTTGCGACAGATTTTGCCAATGTGCCCACCGGAATAGAGGACCTTGCTCATGCTGTTATGCTCGGGCTACCTGACACGCTTACTTTTCCGGAACCTTTTGGTTTTCCCAAAGTTGCAGAGATCCAGATTGATTCCGCGAATAAACTCCTAATTTTTCTGCTTTTTTCGTCTCAGGCCGCTGTTTTCCTGATTGTGGATTCTAAGGCTTGTATAAAGGAACTATGCGAATTCTTTGAAAGGCACAGGGAAGATGTCGAACGTGAAGTGCGGGGGATGATGTTATGAGCAGGAAGATATTAATCGTTGATGATGACCCCAATTTCCTCGATTTGATGAGGGCGGAGTTTTTAAAAAACGGGTGGCAGGTCTCCCTTGCAACCAATGGCAGCGATGCCCTTGAGAAATTCGCCGTGTTTATGCCCGACGTCCTAACTCTGGATGTCCTGATGCCGGGGCTTGACGGCTTTAAGACCATCGATCTCATCAGGAAATACATAAAAGGGCATGATTACCTGCTTTTCTTCCTGACGTATTTTGATGACAGTGATGTTGTGCTGGAGAGCATTAAAACGTATCATCCGGCAGATTACCTTGACAAAGCGACTTTCCAGAACGATGTAAACTTGATTTACTGGAGCATCGACAAAAAATACAACCTCTTGAAAAAGAACCGCATGGCGGAAAATAACGGCTGGGTCAAACTGGATCCCGAAAACGTGAAGGCATTTATCTCAATAAAGATTTATTCCGGTTTTTCGGGAATTGTCAAAATTAAGTGTGCGGAAGACGGAGGTTTATTCAAATTCCAGCATGGAATCCCTGTCCTGGTCGAGTTGAACGGAAAGGTTTTCAATGATGTTGAACAGGCGATTGAAGCCATAGGCGATATGGAGAACTGCCGCATCCGGGAAATAGGAGAGAGCGAAGTTAAAGATATGTTAAAACGCAGACTGGGGCTTATGTTCGAGTCGATCGTCACGATGCTAAATATTCCTCTCAATATAGCAGTGGTGGATACACAAAATCACTGGGTGATCTCGAATTTTCCGCAGATGGAATCGATGAATGAGATGCCCGGTTTTGTTTCCGTAGCCGGCTCGATCCTATCTCGTCTAACGGATATGCTGTACGCCAATGCCGATCACATTGTTTATAGAACTGACAGGTACGCGGTTATCGTCATTCCATTGACAGATGGAGATTATTTGGTCGTGGTCATGGATATCGACAGATTCGATAGCATAAGGTCTTTTCTTATGGCGTTGTTGAGGAGCAAAATTCCCGGTTTTCGTCGGATACTTGAGAGAAAGGCGGTGACATGAAAATCCTTGTCCTTTTTAATCCAGCATCGCACAAGGCCTTAAAGTGGCCTGATATCGTGGGGCTTGTCCGTGAAAAGATCGAGCAGCATCCGGACACCGATCTCATGTGGGTCGAAACCCACAGACGGGGCGAGATTGAAGAAATCGCCCGCTCATCCGTCGGTGAAGGATTCGACATAATTGTGGGGATGGGCGGCGATGGCACGGTTAACGAGCTTGTTAACGCATTATGCTGCACCGATCAGGTCATGGGGATCATCCCATTTGGAATAACCAATGTTTTCGCACTTGAGGCGGGTATTCCGATCAACCCCATCGACGCCGTTGACGTCATCTTTGAGGGCAGGAAACAGGAGTTCGATCTCGGCGACGCAAACGGCAGAAAATTTATGTTGATGCTTGGAGCTGGACTCGATGCCCGGGCAGTGCACCTCTATCGCCCGGAACTCAAAGTCTATCTCAATCAGTATGCCTACATCGCATCAGGGGTCAAAGCTTTCTTCACCTACAGGCAGAAACCGCTTGAGGTGGAAATTGTTGATACAAATGAGCATCTTGTCGGGTATCAGGTCATAGTTGCAAACTGCGGCTATTATGGCGGAAGGCGGAAAATAGCACCAGATGCAGTCCCGACGGACGGCTACCTCAACCTTGTGGTCTATAAAAAGCGCGGCATCTTTCCGACTTTCAAATACTTCATCGCCACGGTCATCGAACAGCATCACAGGCTCGGCGACATCGAATTTCGCAAGGTCAAACTGGTCAGGATTCAGGGGGATGCACCCTATCACATCGACTCGGAACCACTTGGCCATCTGCCCGTCGATGTCCGGGTCGTCGAAAGGGCGGTCACCGTGAAAGTGCCTCGAATATGAACATCTTAACCACATTGCTCATAATCTCTCAGATGGGATTGACAGAACCTGCCCCGTTTGTCGGGTTCCGCAACGGTTTTCTCCAGTCCGACGAATTCTACATCGGTTCACCGATGAAGCTCTCAGAATACGCGCGGGTCAGCTTTGAGGGCGAGGAGTTGCCTTTCATCCTGAAACTCAACGGATTTTCCGGATGGACGTTGAAATCCGAAGGCACGCAGTTGCACCTCGACATGGCGCCTTTCATGCCTGAGGACACGCTTCCAACAGCAGCGCTCTTTTCGAGACGGGGCAGCCTGAACCTTGCGAGGATAGGACTTGCGTTCCACAGGCCTTTCATCAACGGAGCCTATGGCGTCAATTACGATCACCTTGAGCTGCCCTTGGAGGCGGTGACATCGTCCAACACTTCGGCCTATCTCAACTGGCAGAAGGGGAAATGGGCGGGGCGGTTCCGATACGTGTCTATGGGATTGGAAACGTTGCCCGGCTCGGATTTCAGGGTGGGGGAGGCAGAACTTCGCTATGGACACCTTGGCGGGAAAATCCTCATTTCAGATTACAATGGGAGCGATTATCGCACTGGTTTCCTTGAGTGGAACGATAGGTTTGGGCTTTTGCAGGTCGGGATGAAGGGTGAATCCCCGTTTTTCATGGTCGGCGGCAGGATGGCGCCTGTGGAGGTTTACATGGGCTACCAGAACCACGCCCCCCTCGTGCAGGCGGTGTTTTCCCTTGAGGGGCTCAGGGTCAGCGGCGGATATGCCAATGAGATGGTGGTGACGGATTACGGCCGGTTTTATCGGAGGACATGGCGGGCGTCGGCCGCCCTCGACTACTCTCTCCTTTCGCTCAGGGTCGATGCAGTTTCGTCGAAATCGAAGACGTTCGTGTCGTGGAACAGCATCATCGATACGAGGCGGATCAGGGATGGTTATCTTTTTGCCGGATTGGCCACGGGAGGGCTGATAAACCCGGCAGATTATCCCCTGGGCAAGTTTAACCTGCACGGCTGGATAGGGCTGTGGCGCAGGGTGCACCGCTCGGTCGTGTTGTCGGGCCTGATGCTTGTTGGCTATGAAGCTATGGCCGTGGAAGGTGGGCTTTCCCCAAATGTTGAAGGCGATTTCAGGTTCAATTTCGTTGCT
>JAMOPK010000374.1 GCA_027064565.1 Caldifarciminota bacterium
CCACTTTGCCCTTTTTGAACAGCAGGCCGAACCCGGGGCCTGCCGCGATGCCGATGTCCGCATCCCGCGCCTCGCCCGGCCCGTTGACCTCGCATCCCATCACGGCAACTCTGAGTGGAGTTTTGATATCAGAAAGCCGCTTTTCGATCTCCTGAACGATTTTCATCAGGTCGATCCTCGTCCTTGCGCACGTGGGGCACGAGATCAGCATGATGCCCCTTGCCCGCAGTTCCAGCGCCTTCAGTATCTCCCATGCGACTTTGACCTCTTCGACCGGGTCAGCGGTGAGCGAGACCCGGATCGTGTCGCCGATTCCTTCTGCTAAAAGCGTTCCGATTCCAACTGCCGACTTGATCGTGCCCGTCCATGCCGGGCCAGCTTCGGTGATGCCGAGGTGGAGCGGGTAATCAATCTGCCCGGAGATCAGCCTGTAAGCGCGAATTGTTCCGGGCACGGATGACCCTTTGACGGAGACCACGATGTCGTTGAACCCGTTGTCCTCGAAAAACCTGACCCATCTGACAGCGGATTCCACCATTGCCTCAGGCGTGACGCCGCCGTGTTTGTCGATCAGATCAACTTCGAGGGAGCCGGAGTTGACTCCTATCCTGATTGGCACGGAATTGCTTTTAGCAGCAGCGATGACCTCCCTGACCCTATCATAACCGCCGATGTTTCCGGGATTTATACGGATTTTGTGCGCTCCGGCTTCGATGGCCGCTATGGCAAGCCTGTGGTTGAAGTGAATGTCCGCTATGACCGGGATCGGGGATGACCTTACGATTTCACGGAACGCCGCAACCGCTTTCATGTTCGGCACGGCGACCCGAACAAGCTCACATCCAGCCCCGTGCAGTCGTTCGATCTGCTGGAGCGTGGCATCGACGTCTTCGGTCCGGGTGGATGTCATCGACTGGACGACAACCGGATGGCCGCCGCCGATAACCACATCGCCGACCCTGACGGCCCTTGTCACTTTTCGGGGATAATCAGCTCTGACGGATTTCATGCCTTAAGTATATTGCCACGGTGAAATTCATTCGGAGATGAGCCTGCGCACCGCATCCACCACATCCTCAGGCGGTATCAGCCGCAGGCAGGCGAGATCGCCGCGTTTGCAGGGCTTTTCACCGTGCAGACTGCACGGACGGCACGGGAGGTCAAGCTCAAGCACCTCGGATTTCGGACTCAGCGGCCTGAAGCCGAATTCCGGGATCGTCGGCCCGAACAACGCAACAATCGGGACGTCCAGCGCATCCGCGATGTGCATCGGCCCGGAATCGTTGCTCACAACAGCCTTTGCGCCTGCGATGACCGCCATCAGGGCCTGGATATCGGTCTGACCGGCGAGGTTGATCGCTTCAGGCGAGCCGTTACCTGAAAAGCATTTGCCCACAACCCCATCCGCGCGCTCCCTGTCCGTTCCCACGATCACGACGGGCAACTTCAGTTCGGAGCGGAAAAGCCGACAGAGTGCGCCGTAGTGCGGCCAGATGCGGGGCTCATGGACTGCCTCAGGCGCCAGCACGATGTAGTCATCGGGCAGGTCAAAACCAGGCGTGCGCCGACACGGGCGCAATTGAGGCCGATGGAATTCCTTCGGAGGCAGGCCAAGCGCGCGCCTTATCGGGCGCTGATACAGCTCGGCCACAGGCACATAGTCGATTTTTTTGTGGAACCAGACCGCCATCCTCCTCTTAATTATCCGTTTGTCGTAGGTCAGCTTGAGCTTCCCACCGCTCGCTTTCAGGAGCAAAGCCGTGAGCGGCTTGCGGTGGATGTCAATCACAAGGTCGAAGTTCTGCTCCCGAATGGCCCGAACGGTCATCCGAATTTCCTTCAGGTCGGGTTTTCTGGAGATGGTCAGGGTCCCGGAGATGCGTTCATCGCACCGGAAAAGCTCATCGTAGGGCTTTCTGGTGAGGATGAAGACGGAGAAGCCCTGCCGATGCAGCATCTCGATGGCGGAAGTGGCAATAACCACATCGCCGAGCGCCGAGAGCCGCAACAGCAGGGCCTTTTTCATAGCTCAAGGATGGTTATCTGATCGTTGGTGTAAATGCAGATTTCCGAAGCGATTTTAAGGGCTTTCTCGCAGATGGTTCTGGCGTCAAGCTGTGTGTTCTCGATGAGCGCTCTGGCTGCGGCGTAAGCGTAAGGGCCACCCGAACCTATGGCCACGATCTTGTCCTCAGGTTCGATGATGTCGCCCTCCCCGGTGAGGATGTAGGCGTGCTCTTTGTCCAGCACCGCGATGATGGCATCCAATCGGCGCAGGACCTTATCGGAACGCCATTCCCGACCCAGTTCCACCGCAGCACGTGGCAGGTTGCCCCTGTATTCCTCAAGTTTCTCCTCCATTTTCTCGAAAAGGGTCAGCGCATCGGCGGCCCCACCGGCAAATCCGATCAGGACGCTGTCGTTGTAAATCCTGCGCACCTTTTTAGCGGTGTGTTTGACAACCGTTTCGCCGAAAGTCACCTGCCCATCACCGCCTATGCACGCCTGCCCGTTGTGGATGAGGCCGAGGATTGTCGTCGCTTTAACTTTCATTTCGACTCAAAGAAGGCTTTGTAGGCTTTGTAAGCCATCCACAGGTCGGCTTTTGATGCGATCTCAAAGGGCGAATGCATGGACAGCAGGGCCGGGCCGGCATCGATGACGTCCATGCCATATTTTGCAAGGAACTTCGCGACCGTTCCGCCACCGCCTTCGTCCACCTTGCCGAGTCCAGCGGGCTGCCAGATGACGCCGTTCTCGTTGAAAATGCGCCTGATTTCGGCCACAAACTCGGCATGAGCGTCGTTGGCCGAGTATTTGCCACCCCTGCCCGTGTATTTCATGATCGGCAGGCCGTGGCCGAGGACAGCCGCATTCTTGAGATCATGGACCTCCTTCCACATGGGATCGACCGCTGCGGTCACATCCGCCGAAATCGCCTGAGATTTCTGGAGGGCCGTCATGAGGTTTCTGTAATCGAGGTCGTTCTGGACATCGAGGAGCTGAGCGATGACGTGCTCGGCGAACCGCGACTGAGCGCCGGTGTTGCCGTCCGAACCGATCTCCTCCTTGTCGAACAGGAGGGCGACCGCGGTCCATTCCGGCTCGCCGGCTTCAATGACCGCCCTGAGCGCGGTGTAAGCGCATATCCGGTCGTCATGGCCGTATCCGCCGATCATGCTCGAGTCGAGTCCTACGTCGCGGGCCGGGCCGGCCGGCACAACCTCTAACTCGGCGGACATGAAATCCTCTTCCGCTATCCCGAACCTGTCGTTCAAGAGCTTGAGCACGTTGAGCTTGATGCGTTCCTTGACGTTTTCGTTCTCCGGTATCGGGATTGACGCGACGATGAGGTCGAGTTTTTCGCCCGGCACGGCATCGTCGATCTTCTTGCCATACTGCGCTTTGTGGGCAAGGTGAGGGAGAAGGTCTTCGATGGTGAAGACCGGGTCGTCCGGGTTGTCGCCGATGTTGATTTTCACCACCCTACCATCGGTTTTCACCACCACGCCGTGGATCGCCAGCGGACGGGCAACCCACTGGTATTTCTTGATTCCGCCGTAGTAATGGAGGTCGAAAAGTGCTGTGGCTGACTGATTATCCTCATAAAGTGGGTTCTGCTTCACGTCGATTCGAGGGACGTCGATGTGGGCGGCGACAATTCGCACGCCTTCACGGACCGGTTTCCTGCCCAGCTTCACAACGGCAACGGCTTTGTTTCTGTTGACTATGATGAGCTTATCGCCTCCGTCCTGTATCTCGTTGAATCCGGCGGATTTCGCCTGTTCAACGGCGAACTCCACGACCTCACGTTCGGTTTTGTGGGTCGAGAGGAATTTCCTGTATTCATCGGCGAACTCCATCACCTTCGACTTTTCATCTTCGCTCAGAGTCTCCCAGACCGAGCGCCTTTTCCACACAAGTTCGTCATACATGGCCATAGTTACCTCCTCTTTTCGTTTCTAAAATCTTAATTCATAGCCCTTGACATTAAAAGGCCAGCTTCAACCTATTTTAATTTAAGGCATTGGGCGATAAAATAAATCGCTGACATTAGGCATTGTGAGGGCAAAAATTTAAATCATGAGGAGGGCAAAAGTGAAGGACTACAAGGAGACGCTGAATCTCCCCAGAACCCGGTTCCCGATGAGGGGAAACCTGCCCAAAAGGGAACCTGAACGTCTGAAGAAGTGGCAGGAATCCGAACTCTACAAAAAATGGGTGGAAAAGCGGGAAAAGGAAGGCCGTTATTTCATCATCCACGACGGTCCGCCGTATTCCAACGATGCCATTCACCTCGGCCACGCGCTCAACAAGATCGTCAAGGATTTCATCAACAAATACAAGGCCCTCAAGGGGTATGCCACGCCGTTCATTCCGGGCTGGGACAATCACGGCATGCCCATTGAGCACAGGGTCACAAAAGAAGACCCTGAGATCTCAAAAATTCTTGAGGATCCTCAGGCCCTCAGGGATCCTCGAATACGCGAGAAAATCCGAATTAAATGCCGCCGTCAGGCGGAGAAATGGATAAAAGTTCAACGTGAGCAGTTCATCAGATTGGGAATCCTTGCCGATTGGGACAACTACTACTACACGATGGCCAGCAGTTATGAGGCCAAAGAAACCGAAATTTTTGCCGACATCGTTGAAAAAGGTTACGTTTATCGCGGATTCATGCCCATCCACTGGTGCCCGCACTGTCAGACAGCGTTAGCAATGGCGGAAGTGGAATACAAGACGAAGAAATCGCCTTCCCTCTGGTTCCTCCTGAAAGTCAAGGACGACAAAAAGGGCATTTTCGGCGGCAGGGAAGGGTTCGCTCTCGTGTGGACAACCACGCCGTGGACGATCATTTCCAACGTTGCGCTGGCGTTCAATCCGGCATTCGATTACGTGGTCGTTGAGGTGGACGGCAAGCTCTATCTGCTCGCTGAAGGCCTGCTTGAGGAGAACGCAAAAATCCTTGGCTGGCAGGATTACAAAATCGTCAACAAAGTCAAGGGTAGTGAGATCGAAGGCACGGTCTTTGAGCACCCATTTTTCGACAGGGATTCAGTCGCTGTGCTGGGCGATTTCGTGACGCTTGAGGACGGCACCGGCATCGTCCACATCGCACCGGGACACGGAAAAGAGGACTTTGAGGTCGGCCGCGAATACGGGCTGCCGGTCATCTCGCCCGTTGACGAAACCGGTCATTTCACCGAGGAGGCAGGCGAGCTTTTCGCCGGGCTGGACACCAATCAGGCCTCCGAGAAGGTCGTCGAAGTGCTTAAAGAGCGCGGCCGATTCATGCATCTTGGAGAGATCGAGCACGAATACCCTCACTGCTGGCGCTGTAAGTCCCCGCTCATCTTCCGGGCCACCGAGCAGTGGTTCTTAAACGTTGACCACAACGACCTCCGCAAAAAGGCGCTTGAGGAGATTGATAACAACGTGGTGTGGATACCCCCGGCGACTCAGGTGACGATGCACAATGCGGTGGAGTCGCGTCCGGACTGGGTGCTATCCCGGCACAGGGCATGGGGCGTCAACATCACGGCCGTGAGATGCAAAAACTGCGGCGAGATCATCCTTGATCCGGTGATCATCCGCAACGCCGCAAAGATTTTCGAGCAGGAGAACTCCGACGCATGGTATAGCCATCCGGTCGAGGATTTCCTGCCTGAAGGCTACAAATGCCCGAAATGCGGCGGAACGGAGTTCGAGAAGGAATACGACGTGCTCGATGTGTGGTTCGACTCCGGCGCCTCCAGCCTTGTCCTTGAGCACACCCACAACATGCCATGGCCAAGTGACATCTACCTTGAGGGACTCGACCAGTTCCGCGGGTGGTATAACTCAGCGTTGATGGTGGCGGTGGCCGAGCGCGGGAAGGCCCCTTATCGTATCGTCATAACCCACGGCTGGACGCTGGACGAAGAAGGCCGACCGATGCACAAATCCCTTGGCAACGTCATGGATCCGGTTAAGATCGCGGATATGCGCGGTGCGGATGTGCTGAGGCTATGGGTGGCGAGCACCAACTTCACACAGGACGTCAGGCTCGGCGAACACATCTTAGCTCAGGTGGTGGACAACTACCGTAAGATCAGGAACACCATAAGGTTCATGCTGGGCAACCTGTCCGATTTCGATCCGGCGACGGACAGCGTGCC
>JAMOPK010000375.1 GCA_027064565.1 Caldifarciminota bacterium
TGGCCTCACGAGGCAAACGGTCAGGAACATCCTCAGGGCCGATCCGGAACTCGTGATGAAAAAGCTCGAAGGGGAACTTCAGGAGAAAACGCCACGGGCGCACACGGCTGGCGGACTTGCCAAAATTGCCTACAAAGAGATCAAAGAAGGCAGGGACAACATCTGGATACTGACATCCATCATGCAGGAGACATCCGAGGTTCTTGGACTTATCTGGCCGGTTGATGTGCTTAAGCGGATCAAGGGCATGAAATTCCCCGCCGGGAAGGAGGAACTCGTGGAAAGACTGAAGGGTGTTATCGTCAAGGATAAACCTGTGGAAAAACTGCTTGAAAAGATCGAATATCCGGTTAAAAGTCCACCTGATCTTCTTAAGAAGCTGAGGGAAGCCGCTGAATCATGATGGGAGAGGCCGTTAAACGGCCTCTCTTTTCAATCCGGATTTTCCAGAAAATCGGCTATGTCGATTGCAAGGTGGTCAGCAACCAGCATTCCTTTAAAAGTGAGTTTTATTTTTGTGCCTTCAATTTCTACAAACTCCGGGAAGTTTTCTCTGATTGCTTCTGCTATGAATGGATCGCCCACATCCAGCCCTTCCGCAAGCCTCAGTCCGAGAAAAACTTTCTCCAGTCTTGCCATGTTGTCATCAAGGTTTTCTTCAAAATCCTTTGGTGGGATATTCTGGGAGGTAAGTTCGATATACTTCCGGACATCCCTCACATTTGTCCACCGCCACAGCTCATAATCCACGATCCAGAAAGACGATGCAGATGCTCCAAGTCCGATGTATTTGTGCCACCTCCAGTAGATGAGGTTGTGACGGGATTCATGTCCGGGAATGGCAAAGTTGGAAATTTCGTATCGCCTGTATCCGCTTGAGGTCAAAATGTCCTCCCTTATGCGGAACAGTTCCACGATCCTTTCCACCGATGGGAGGTCTATCCTGCCCTCGTTTATCAACATTTTTAGTTTCGTGTTTTCCTCAACGGTCAGCGAATAGGTCGATATGTGAGTGGGTTTTAAAGAGACAGCCCATTTCAGGGTTGATGCCCAGCTTTCAGACGTCTCGTTAGGCAGCCCAAATATGAGGTCGAGATTGATGTTTTCTATGCCCATTTTTCTGGCGAGTGCAACGCTTACTTCCACGTCTCTTACGGTGTGCGTCCTTCCAAGAAATCTCAGCACTTCATCTGAACCGTATTGTGCACCAATACTTAACCTGTTGACACCTGAATCTATCGCGGCTTTCAGGAAATCTTCGCTCAGGGATTCAGGATTTGCCTCCACCGTGAACTCGATTTCCTTCTCAAAATCAAACTGTTCTCTCAAACCTGATACCAGCTCGTAAAATAGCCCGGCAGGCAGTTTGGAAGGTGTGCCCCCGCCGATGTAGATTGTGGAAAATTTTGTATTTGCGGTCAGGTCTTCGAGCATTTTAGCTTCGTTCAGGACGGATTTTACGTATTGGCGATAAAGTTCATCATCCCCGGTCCCTACCGGGATCGAGTAAAAGGCGCAATACATGCATTTGCTGGTGCAGAAAGGGATGTGCACATAGAGACCTTTAGGCATCTCGACCTCCATTTGCCGTTTCTTTATGATAATAGTCAGCCATGAGGATTATAAATTTCATTGAAGGCGACTCGTATTTACACAGGATGAACCCTGTATTTAAAGCCATTTCGTTGTTTTTTGTGATGTTGAGTGTCATACTCTCCGATTTCTGGCTGTATCCTCTGCTAATCTTTTTTCTGGCCATAATCCTTATTTTTTCCGCTGGTGTAAGTTTTGTTGCTGTACGGAAACTTATAAAGTGGTTATTCATTTTCATGGTAGCCATAGTGATTCTCAACTACCTTTTTTATCAGCCGGGTGGATTTAAACCCCAAAGGGTTATAGTTTGTTCTCCAGAAGGCCTTATAAGAGGGCTGCTGATAGGACTGAGGATATTTGCTGTGGTTTTTCTTTCTGCAGTTTTCGTTTTCACCACCGATCCGACGGATTTCGTCAATGCCATGATGCAGAACTTGCACCTGTCGCCTCGTGTTGGGTTTTCCATTCTGGTTGCCCTGCGCTCAATACCGCTTTTTGAACTCGATCTCGAAAGGATCAGAGCTGCCCACCGCGTGAGGCAATTTAAACCTGCCGGTGGACTCATGTCGAGGTTGAAATTCAGCGCCCTATCTGTCGCACTGCCTCTTTTTGTGCTTGCCATAATTCGCGCAGAGAGGGCGGCTATTGCAATGGCGTCACGTGGATTAAGACGTGGAATTCAAAGGACGTATTTGAGGAGATGGCGCGTGCGCCTCATTGATTGGATTTTTTTCGCCGTTTCTGTTATCCTTTTGACGCTTTCGATTTTCGTCGCTATTCATTTTTGATGAAATTTTGATAAAATCGAGAATTCATAGGAGGCTTTGGTATGGCTAAAGTCCTTGCTGGCGACATACTTGATAGGATGGCCAGGGAAAGAATCAGGGAATTGTGGCTTGTTCCTGGTTCCGTGCCTGTTTACAGGAAGGAAGACAAAATAGAACCTTTTTCTCAGGAAAAGCTTTTCCCCGACGATATCCGTCAGATACTTATGAACTTTCGTTCGAGGGCGGCTCTGCATGCGGGCACAGGTATCGGGGAATCAGGTAGTTTCTCGTTTGGTGTCAGAGGGGTTGGCCGTTTTCGTGTGAGTTACGTCATGCAGAGGGGATCCTATGCCGTGTTTGTATTCCTGACCGGCGAAAAACCACCAGCCCTTGATTCACTTGCCCACGATTTTGACGTTTTAACAGCGCTTCGCCAGATGATGGCGGCAAGAGATGGCTTCATCCTCATAGCCGGGCCTTTTAACGTCGTTAATTTTGATTTCACGGGAGCAATGGTTGACGAAATCATAGACAACAGCTACAGGGTGGTTTACACGGTAGAATCTCCCTTGATGTATACCCTTAGGCACAGAAAGGCCGTGGCTATCCAGTGCGAGGTTGGGACGGATGTGCCCAGTGTGAAAGAAGGAATTGAGAATGCGATAAACATCGCAGCTGACGTTCTTTACGTGAGCAATGTACCCAACAAAGAAGCGTTAAATACGCTCTTAAAAGCCATCGAGGGAGGCCGTCTGATCATAGCATCCATCCTCTCGGCAGGCGTTATTTCGGGACTCATAGGCCTTGAGGCTCTGGCCGAATTCCCACGGTTCTACCGCCAGAAGATAGCATATTCCCTCCTCGGAGTTTTTTCCCCAAAGATGACGCAGGACGAACCGGTTATCGAATGGGTCAAAGTTAACGATGAGGTCAGGGAGTTGATCCTCACCGGAAATTACGATGAATTGAAACGCTATTTGAAGATTTCAGGAGCATCGTTCTCGGTATGATTAAAGCCATCGCAAGCGCATGTCTTATCGGGCTTAAGACGAGGTATGATGGGGGAAGCAACCCTGACCCTGAGATTGTGGAAATGTTCAAAAAAGGCGAGATTATCCCCCTGTGCCCCGAACAGCTCGGCGGTCTACCAACTCCCCGTGAACCCTTTGAATTCGTGAATGGCGATGGAAAAGCTCTGTTAGAGGGAAAGGCTACCCTGAAAGGATTGAAAACCGGCAAAGATGGGAGCGAATTTTTCATAAGAGGGGCCGAGCAGGTGGTGACTGTGGTCAGATTATTGGGTGTTAAAAAGGCTTATTTGAAAGAAGGCAGTCCATCCTGTGGAGTTAACTGGGTTCATATTGACGGCAAAGTCGTGCGTGGATGCGGTGTCACGGCCGCCCTTCTAAAGAGGCTGGGGATTGATCTGGAAGGAAGGCTTCCGCCGTCATCTGTTATCGGGAAATAACCCGCACATTCCCAAAACCATATCGTTTCAAGCAACCTATCCCTGAGAACTCCCCGACTTTGACAGTTTCTGTCCCAAAATCACCGTCCTCAAATTTGTAATTCCTTGTAATCTTAATTTCCACTGATTCCGTTCGAAAAATGGGGGCTTAACAATTGAAGGGGAAGGCTTTAACCTTCCCCACTATGATTAGAACAAAAATCACAATAAGCTTTGTCTATAGATTGACAAAGAAATTTGCCTCATCATTGAGGCGCAAACGGTTCCAAAATATCCACAAGAAAGCTCGTCCTTAATTTTACTCCGATGCCCTTTCCTTGACAAGGCTTCTGGTAAGGCAGATCTACAGCTACAGAAAAACCATCAAAAATGAATTAAAGCTCAAACCCTCTCTGCTCTTTCTACTTCTCACAGATTCTGATTGACGCAGTGTGACAATGCGTCTTATACTCAAAAACCTGCAAAAGCGGGAGCTGGATTGATTTAAACTTGCATATTCCAAATGGAGGTGTGAAAAAGCAATGCTTAGCAAGGAAGACAAAAGGAAGATAATCGAAGAATGGGCAAGACATCCGGGCGATTCGGGTTCACCTGAGGTGCAGATAGCCCTGTTGACGGCGAGGATCAAGTATCTCACCGAACACGTGAAACAGCACAAGAAGGATGTCCATTCGAGATACGGCCTGATAAAGCTGGTAGGTAAGAGAAGACGCCTTCTGAACTACCTGCGTCGCGAAGATTTCGCCCGCTATCGTGAAGTCGTTAAGAAGCTTGGGCTGAGGGGTTAATGAAAGGAAATGGTAAAGAAAGTAGAAACCGAATTAGGCGGTCGAGTATTATCGATTGAGACGGGACGTGTTGCCAGACAGGCTGATGCCCACACACTTGTCCAGTATGGCGACACGGTGGTCCTTGTGACCGTCGTGTCAAGAAAGGCCCGGGAAAGACTCGATTTCCTGCCCTTGCTCGTGGAATACCGCGAGCAATCCTACGCCGCCGGTAAAATCCCCGGTGGTTACATCAAACGCGAGGGGAAACCGAGGGACAGAGAAATCCTTTACAGCCGTGCAATCGACAGGGCCATCAGGCCAAGATTCCCGAAGGACATGACCGATGAAGTCGAGGTTATCGCCTATCTCCTGTCCTATGACATGGAGAACGAGGGCAACCTCCTGGGGCTTATCGGGGCATCGGCCACATTGATGATTTCAGATATCCCGTTTAACGGCCCGATCGGCGTCGTCAAAGTCGGACGGATCAAAGGTGAGTTTGTCATAAATCCGACCAATTCCCAGCTTAACGAGAGCGATTTTGATCTCCTCCTTGCCGGTGCCAACGGTGAGGTCACTATGATCGAGTTCGGCGGCAAGGAGGTGCCTGAGGACATCGTCCTCGAGGCCATCGAGTTCGGGCTGCCTTACGTCGAACAGGTCATCCGTCTGCAGGAGGAGCTTATTTCCGAGGTCGGGATGCCGGAAAAACGGGATTACACGAAAATCGTCGTCCCGGAAGAGCTGGAAAAGGCCATCAGGGAGCTGGCAACCGAAAAGATACGCCATGCGCTTCAGATACCACAGAAAAAGGCGAGGGTCAGAGCGCTGCACGACATCAGCGATTTTGTGAACGAACAGCTTGCGGAGAGATTCCCTGACAGCAGCGTCGAGATCGGACACATGCTCTATCAGCTTGAGCGCGAGATCATGCGGAAGATGGTCATGGAGGAGGGCAGGCGGATTGACGGGCGCGCATTCGACGAGATCAGGCCGGTTAGTGCTGAGGTGGCGCTTCTGCCGAGGACGCACGGCTCGGCCCTTTTCACAAGGGGCGAGACACAGGCCCTTGTGGTGACCACGCTGGGCACAGCCGAAGACGTTCAGCGGTTGTCCGAGCTTGAGCCGGAGGAAGCAAAACGGTTCATGCTTCACTACAACTTCCATCCGTTTTCAACGGGTGAGATCAAACCGTTGCGTGGCCCGTCCAGACGTGAGATCGGGCACGGGAACCTTGCGGAGAAGTCCATCGAGCCGCTGATCCCGGACGAGGATGCATTCCCTTACACCATCAGGGTGGTTTCCGACATCCTTGAATCCAACGGTTCATCGTCGATGGCGACGGTCTGCGGAGCCTCGCTATCCCTGATGGATGCCGGCGTGCCCATCAAATCGGCCGCCGCTGGCGTCTCCATCGGACTGGTTATGGAAAACGGCGAATACAGGCTCCTGACCGACATCCTTGGTGACGAGGACCATTATGGCGACATGGACTTCAAGGTGGCCGGGACCCGAAAAGGGATCACCGGAATCCAGCTCGATCT
>JAMOPK010000376.1 GCA_027064565.1 Caldifarciminota bacterium
ATGTGCATTCTGGTCTTGCAATATGGGCAAATCGGCCTTTTAATTTTTGAGTCGAAATAGATTGAGATTTTCATTGTCTCACCTCCTGTTGGGTGGGATTCCAGTGACTGCCCCCCAGCAGGGGGGTAAATTTTAACAAAGTCCTCTGTATCACAAATAAAAACGGCAAACAGCCTTCGGCTCATTGACAGCATAGGCTTAAATCATTAGTATTCAGAACCTCATTCGAAGGGGACAAAGATAGGAGGGCAAATATGGTCGAATTTAAAGTCGTCAAAATTGAAAAACCCGAAGAAATCAATGTTATTCTTGGTCAATCGCATTTCATTAAAACCGTGGAAGACCTTTATGAGGCTATTGTGACTTCAGTGCCCGGAGTGAAGTTCGGTCTTGCATTTTGTGAGGCATCAGGCCCCAGATTGGTAAGATATGCCGGGAACGACGATGAGCTTGTCGAACTTGCAAAGAAAAATGCGATGAACGTCGGTGCCGGACACTTCTTCATTGTGGTGCTTAAAAATGCTTTCCCGATAAATGTGCTTAATGCGATAAAACAGGCACAGGAAGTGGTCAATATATTTGCGGCCTCTGCCAATCCGATGCAGGTGATTGTAGCTGAGACTGACCAGGGAAGAGCGGTTCTCGGAGTGGTTGATGGCTATCCTCCTCTTGGATTCGAGGATGAAGAACACATAGCTCAGCGAAAAGACTTCTTGAGAAAAATAGGCTATAAAATGTAACCATTTGAAAATTAAAAATTTAAAGGTTGAGTCATGAAACATTTAAAAATCAATAGGAATGTAATCAAACATGTTATTTTGATGGCTTCAACAGGGATTATTTTGTCCGTCGCATGTGTTAACACAACTTCCAGAATACACAAAACCCTATCTTCTGGAGATGTAGCCCTTTTTATCGAGAGTGAAGACTCCACTGACCAACATGACGATTCCGATATCCCCTTATCCATCACAGACAGTTCGTTATCTATAGGTGCTGTTATCGGGCGCCCCAGAGGGCTGATGAAAAAAATAACCGTTTCGGACTGGCTGATGGAAAATGGGATAATGTATTCTTATAGTTCCATCGCCGACAAATACCGATCACCTGATATAGAGTCTTTTGTAAGACTTTATCAGAATTCGCCGGAATACCGCTGGTCCCTTATCAAGGGAGTAAAAAAAGCTATAGCCCTGTCCTCATTCACAGTGCCTGTCTTTAACGAAGATGGGATACCGCTGGATTTTATTCTTCTGCCGATAATTGAGAGCAGTTATAACCCGACAGTGTTCTCACAAAAAGGTGCGGCGGGAGTGTGGCAGTTTATGCCCGGCACAGCAGCGAGTTTTGGGCTCTCCATAGCTCCCCATATCGATGAAAGGCGCGACCCCTACAAATCCGCGAAAGCTGCTGCTACTTACCTTAAAAAACTTTATGAAAGGTTTGGTGATTGGTCACTCGTCGTGGCAGCATATAACGTTGGGGAATACAAAATCCAGAAACTTGTCGATGCATACAGATCGTCGCATCAGCAACAGGACATAACTTTCTGGGACATCAAGCAGGGATTGCCACAGGAAACGCAAAAATATGTCCCCAGATTTTTCGCCATTGTGAAAATAGTCCATAACCCGCAATTTTACGGTTTTACGGAATTCGACACCATGAAAGTGGACGTTAAATCGCTGAGAATATGTAAGATTTCCAGCAAAATACATCTCAATGTATCAGACCTTGCCGACTTGGCGGGACTTTCCCTTATGGCTTTCCTGAGTTATAACCCGCAGTTCACATCCAACCGGTTGCCGACCGATGACACTATTGTATTTTACCTGCCGGAAAACAGTTATACTTTGTTCATGGAAAACATAGCGGAACTCACAAGAACAAACGGCACTGATGCTGTCAGACTGAATCCGGAGGGGCAACATGAGTTATCCATTCGTTCGCGGGAATCGTTTTCCTCTGCGATCCATAGGGTGCAGCCTGGCGAAACCGTTGAGGAGATAGCCCAAAACTACGGGATCTCAGTTAAAGAACTCAAATACGTAAACGGCCTGACATCGGGGAACATATACCCCGGACAGGTGTTGATAATCCCTGATGAACGGACTGCGGCGAGATGATAGTTCTTGGAATGATGTCCGGCACATCTGTAGATTCGGCCGACGGAGCCATCGTCGAGATAAAAGAATATGGCGAAAAACTAAGCGTTGACCTCCTATATTTCGGAAGCTATCCCTATCCTGAAACTCTGAGGCGGAAAATCCTCGATTGTATGTCCCCGAAAAATTCAAATGTCAGATTCATCTGTCAGTTGAATTTCGAACTCGGTGAATTCTATGGAAAAGCGGCGATATATTTCATAGAGCGTTCGAGACTGAAGCCTGATCTCATAGCCAACCATGGCCAAACTATCTACCATATCCCTCGAAAAATGGCGAGGAGAGGACTCATCCCATCCACGTTGCAGATAGGAGAGCCTTCGTTCATAGCACTGATGACAGGTATCCCTGTCGTGTCGGATTTCAGGCCAGCAGACATCGCAGCGGGTGGCGAGGGGGCACCTCTCGTTCCTATGGCCGATTACATCCTGTTTCACGAATATGAACGCTCTATCTCCGTGCACAACATCGGCGGAATTTCCAACCTAACCTATCTGCCGGCTCACAAAGGGGTGGATGGGATTATCGCATTCGATACAGGGCCAGGCAACACGTTGATCGATTCGGCCACGCAAAAACTGTTTGGACAGCCGTTCGACAAAGATGGCAAAATAGCAGCAAAAGGCAAAATCCACTCCGGGATCATGAACGAATTGTTGAAAAACCCATATTTTCAGCTTCATCCGCCGAAATCCACGGGGCGGGAGGAATTCAACCTCGATAATCTACCCGATTCCATCTGGCAACTCCCTCCTGAAGATATTGTGGCAACCCTTACGGCTTTCACAGCCGAAACCATAGCGCTCGCGTATAAAAAATTTGTAATTCCCCATGGTCTGGACGAGATTTTAGTCGGTGGGGGCGGGGCATACAACAAAACTTTGATGAAGATGATCAAAGAAAGGCTTCATCCAATCCCTGTGAGATCACTTTCAAGCGCTGGATTCAACCCCAAGGCACGGGAAGCCGTGGCATTCGCGATTCTCGGTTACCTATCCTTCAACGGCCTGCACGGGAACGTCCCCTCTGCCACAGGGGCTAAGCGCCAGGTCGTGTTAGGAAAAATAACCTATTCCAGCGGAAACCATCTGGTGGTCAGGAAAAGTGGGGGATAGGGGGAAATTGTGCAAAATAGGATAGATTAGGCAAACGAGGAAAAGAGAAATCATTACCTGTATGAAAAGTATCAATGCAGGGTTGGAGTTCATGCGGATGGAGCTTGGCGGATATTTTCCGTCCATGAAATCGCTGGAGGTAAACCTATTCATCCAGCTAAGCAACTTGAATGACAGGTGGATGCGGGAACCGATCCCGCTGATCAAGGCGAACCTTTATCGGATACATCAGCTCATAAGGGGGAAATTTGAAGTCGACGAATTAGAGGAAGCATTACGCAATTTATAGGGTAAGTCTCAAAGCTTTGGCGGTCTCCCTCCTTTCTCTTCCTTTCCCTTTATCCCATCATATCCGTGTAGATTCCACTGCCTTATCCATAGATATCCCGTCGGTATGGCTATTCCACATATCTCACAAGCCTTTTCGAGATCCATTTGGGTATTTGCAATGAGGTTGAGGAATATAAGCTTCACCCTAACATTTCCTTTCTTCTCTGTTTTCAGTCTGGTTTCTATCTCTTTTGCATTCTTGACAGTAAGTTTTTGTCCTTTCATAGTGCCTCAATTATACAGTATTTTGTAGAGAACTATAATTACACATCTGTTTCGGTATAAAATATTGAGGGCGTTTTGATGGCAAAGTTGTGAACGGATGCGGCGTTACGGCCGCTTTTCTGAAGAAGTTGGGGATTGAGCTGGAAGGCAGGCTCCCGCCGTCATCTGTTACCGGGAAATAACCCGCACATTTCCAAAACCGTATCGTTTCAAGCAGCCTATTCCCGAGAACTCGAGAAAGTGCAAGAGGGCATTGATCTTTTTGACCACGTTTTCCTCGCTGGATTTTATACAAAACTCAACTGTGCCGCTTATCGAAAAAAACTGACTCCCACCGATGTTTGCCTCTTTGCCTCTTAGAGAATAGGATTTTATCTCGAACGAATCCGGAGGGATATTTCCGGCAGGTAGATGTTCTGCCGAGAAGTATTCCCATAGAAACTCCGCTTTTGACAATGTCTTGTGGAGAGAGGGGAACCGATCCTTCTCGGCAAGCTCAAACAGAACAGGCATGTCGGCCGTGATTTTGAAGCAGTCAGAAGCAGGTAGGGATAACATGTCTTTATAAGGTCTGGATTTGATCGTGGAAAATAGTATCAACCTTACAGGGACATCCTGCACGTGGAACTTGCTACTCATTCTGGTAACTTCACTTATGCCCTGAATGAGCGACTCAAGGGAGGGTTCGTCCAATGTGCTTACGAATATGTTGAAAGGGCGTCCATCCTCAATCGCCCTCTTTTCCGCCCTCTTAAATCCGCCTTCCGGGGGAACGATCCTTATGGGCAGTATATCATCTTCTGCTCCGCCTATCGCTTTGTAATAGATTTCATTGCCAAGCTTTAATATCTCTTCGATGATGCTGAATTGGAATTTCCCCACGTCTTCTGCCAGACGTATTTTTTCCTCCATTAAAACTCTAAAAGTAGTGATAGCAGGCATAGTATTCTGGATTGTAATGCCTCTAAGACTAAAGTTGCAAATCATCCAGAAATAAAATAATTTCATTTGATAAAATAGCATATTTGTCGGAGAATTAAGACCTCAAGGAGGATAAAAATGAGATTCAAGTCCATATTGGGATTCCTTGATGTGGATGTGATAGAGATAGATAGGATTGAAGGACTACCCACCAAAAGCAAACCTCAGGCAATTTATGTCAACAAACGCTTCAGTTTCGTTATAGGCTGGAATACGAAAAGCTGGTTCCTGTGGGAACTGCCTAAAAACGGAGAGGAAGTTTTTGAGCAAACTTCTGATAAAGATAAAACCCCTGTTAAACCTGAAAACTTGTGGATTCCCATTTCTATCTCGTCAAGGTATCAATGGGATAATTTTGTCCCTTCCGTCAACGTATTCGTCCATGAACTTAAGAAAGACATAAAATTGGAGGATTATATTCGTGAGAATCTACAAATATTGGTGGGACAGAAGAAAGTTAAGTTTGTCGAGAGCGGAACCGGGCTTGCTCCTAACGAATACGTTGGTTTCTCTACACTTTTCACCGAGACGGAGGGAAGAAAAATTTACCAACTCCAGAAATTTGTAAAGCGGGGCAAAAGAGTCTATACGATAAGTGCATCCAACATCTTTGAAGGATTGCCAACCGATGTCAAAGGTGAGATAGCTGAAATCATGGACAGTTTTGCGTTTATTGGCCAACCACCGAGAAAATCAAATGTTGCTGTAGGCGGACTTAAAGGGGTGCTTGGTTACCTCAGCATGGTATTTTCGTCCAGGAAGCGCTCGGGCTGAACGAATTTACGAAAATACAGGGCTAATTCTCGTGCTTTTTGAGATTTACTTTGAAAATTGTGTAATACTCCTCAACTGATGTATCCGATAGAGGTCCGCCTTGATCAGCGGGATCAGTTTCCGCATCCATCTGTCATTCTGATTGCTTAGCTGAATGGATAGTTGCGGCGCCTTCGACGATTTCATGGGTGAAAAAAATACTTACCAAGCTCCATCGGCGTGAACTCTAATCCTGAATTTATGCTTTTCCACATGTGATGTTTTTTTCTTTTTCTTTTCCTTTTCCTTGCTTACCTAATCTATTTTGCACAATTTTTCATATCCCGATTTCAGCGGAAATAGCTCGGTTTAGTTCCTCGATTGATTTTACCACCGTGACCGCCTCCATCGTGGCGAGGCGTTCTGTGTTTTCAAGGTCGATTTTACGGGGGCGGACTTCTATCACCCTGCCGCTTACCGTTGTGAAAACCTGAACCTCGCTATGGTCGGTTG
>JAMOPK010000377.1 GCA_027064565.1 Caldifarciminota bacterium
GCGCCTGAACTGCCCTTCCTGACAGGCTTGAAATTGATGATGTTCAGCGGGTCAGTCGGATTGAGCGTCCCGATCTCGGTTGACCACGTGTCGGAATTGACGACGGCCAGCGCCACAAGATATGCGACCAGCCAGTCAATGCCCCACAGCTCGGGCCAGAACCTGTTGATCAGGGCGATGAGCATCGGAACGCCGCCGTTGGCAAGCACCTGATAGCTGTCCCTTGCTTCACCGGATTTGACGGTGCTTTTCGACGCAAGCAGTTTCGTGAGGATGCTTGACGAAAGGAAAAACGCAAGGATGGCGATGAGCCAGAACCATCCACCAAAAGCCACAACCGTGACAGCGGTTATGGCCGTCCAGTAAGCGCCGTCCGCTGTGAGGTATTCCAGCCAGTAGGACGGGACAGCGATGAGCGACCCGGCGAAGATTGCGAGCCACAGGGTGGTCACATCTCCGCCTGTGACAAGGTGATAGGCGTAAACTGCGGTGCCGAGCGGGACCGTCAGGTTGTCGAACCCGCCGATCGTCGAGGCCTCAAACATCCCGGCCATCACGCTGAGTGCCACCAGTTGCGAGAGGCCAAGCTCCGAGCCTGTGAATCGGGCGAAAAGCCATGCGAAAACCAGTGTTGTCAAGAACATAGCAAGTGAGCCGCCCATGCTCTTTTGGCCCAGCTTCCGAATTGGGTATTTCTCGCCGATAAATGCCGCAGCCGCATCGCCGAAAAACATTGCCGAAAGCGAGATGTAGAAAACATCCAGCCGGTTCCAGAACAGCAAGGTCACGATCAGCACCGAAAGCGGGTAAAGCACTGTCCCAAAGGTCTCACGTTCCACTGAATGCATCCCCTTGAGCTTGCCTTTCATGAGCGTGTAACCGTTGACGAAAACGAACAGGAGGGCAAGCAGGAGAAGTCCCGCCCGATGGGTCATCAAAATTGGCCCCAGCAATATGAAAACGCCCACCCCAACGTGCACGATCTTGCGGTTGGTCTCCGCCGAAAAAACGCCTTTCTGATGCAATTTTTCAGCAATGAACAGAAAGAAATTTATGCCCGCAAATATGACAAGGGTGCCGATAATGTCTCTAAGCATCGCGGTTCTCCTTGTTATTTTTCACTGCCGCTATTTTTAACGGCCGCCATGAATTCTTCCGCCCCGGACCGCACGTAATCATCCGGATCGTTCAAAAGGTCCTGCACCTGATCGGTCAAATGCGAGACCAATTTTGGCGCCTTTTTGGCAATGCTTGCAAGCGTTGTGATGGCCGCAAACCTGATGTCAGGGGTATCATCGTGGAGATGTGCGGCGATGCGGTCGATGTAAGGCGTAACTGCCCTGTGATCGGCCCTTGCAATCCAGCTTATGGTCAGGAGCGCCTCATACCTGCACGTGGCATCGGGATCATCCATGAACGGGATGAGTTCCGGGACAAACCGCTTGACGTCATTTGGGTAAGCCTTTGCGACGGCCTCGATAGCGCTGAGCGCCGCCCCCCTGACCACGGGCTCATCCGAAGTAGACAGCCTCAAAAGCGCTTTGATGTAAGGCCGGCCGAGTTCCGGGGTCTGGTTGACCTGGTCATAGAACTTCCGCAGTTCCTCCAGCGTGTGTTCCCTGTCATCGGAATAGAAATGGCCGAGCGCAAACATGAGGTGGGCCTCCGGCTTATCCGAACTGCTCAGCGAGAAGCCGTAATCGAAATATGCACCCGCAAGCTGTCCTTTCACCGAATCCGACAGCTCTGGAGCGAGGTCTATCGCCTGTTCCAGCCTGTTTATGCCGTCCTCTAACTTGCCGCTGGAAATCATGTCGATGCCTGAATTCAGATAGGCCGAGACGAGTTCATCCCTGTGCTGGAGCACGAAGGAGGAATCGTATTTCATGGATTTCTCGAAATGGCGGACAGCGGACTCGTAATCCCCTGAATCCAGCTCCGTCATCCCCCACTCGAAATACAGCTGTGCCAGCAGGCTATCCCTGTTGACCGGATAGGTCGAATCCACCTCAAAGGCCTTTTTGAACTGTTTGATGGCATTCCCGTAATCCTTCTCCGCAAGATACCGCTGGCCCTCTTTGAAATACCTGCCGGCAACCTTCTCAAGCGCAAGTTTATACCAATCCTGAAGGTATGGGAGCTGCGGGTTCAGTTTCATGGCGAGGGCGAATTCGGGGAGTGCTGAGTCCGGCATCTGGTTGTTCATGTAGTCGATGCCCTTGTGCAGGTGGGCTTCGCCCAAAAGCTTATACGGCCTTTCGTATTCCGGTGAAAGCTTGATCGCATACTCGAAGTAGAGGATGGCGGAATCTATTTCCATGTTTTTGAGCTTCTCGATGCCCTTCTGGACAACCTTCTCGGCCAGCTCCCTGCGCCGCTTTTTCTCCAGCTCCCTGTGCTTTTCGAGAGAATACTCTTTGGGCTGCCCGAAAAACGTTACGCCGGTCCCGAACGCCAGCCCGTGAGGCCGGTTGTCCATGTAACCCCATGCGTAATGCAGGGTAAAGGTCAGGCCGAACTTTTCGGAAGGCAGGAAATGTAAGTAGAAGGCCACATAGGGCGTGAACTTCATCACCTTGAAATCTCCGAAAATGCCGATCCCCATGGAATACGAGAGTGAGCGTCCGTAATCGGTCGTATCCCCGACGTTGAGCGAGGTAAACTCGAACGCAAAGCTCGGATTGGTCTTCTCTCCATAGACTTTGCGCCAGAATCCCACTCCGAACTGCCCGAACGAGCCGATTGCAAACCCATAAAGCTCGTTTTTTCCCTCTACAAGGCCAGTGTGCACCGAATAACCAGTCAAAAGAGGACTTGTCGTCGTCAGAAAAAGGAAAATAAGAGCGTTCATAGAGCGTTTATCTTAAATGAAACAAAAAACTGTTACAAGTAGGCAAGGTGTGAAACTGCTAGAAGATGTTTCCCATCCACCAACAAGAATTTAATAAAAGACTTGATAAATTGGCTCCATAAAATAAAATCGGTCCCTCCAAAAGAGGTTTTATCTACTAAACTGGTTCTATGGTTCAGTCAGAAGGGGGGCACAATGTCCGGGCACAAAACGGCAAATAGCCCTCGGCAGGTTGACAATTATCCTTAGAGAAATCTATAATTTTGAAGCAATTATGACAAACAAGGAGAGATTGGGAAAATGGCGAAATTGAACTTCAGTGGGATTATTGATTATCTGCGAGAAAATACTAAAAGTGTCCTGATATCCGTTGGAGTGTTGTTGGTTCTGCTGATAGGAGTGGCTATGGTGGTGTCGTCCAAGCCGAAACCACCTCCGGGAACTCAGCTCCGCTACATGAGGGCAATCTCAATGTTCACGATGGGAGATACTACCATGTCCATCGACAGTTTGACCTACGTAGTGGAAACAGCACCGGCCACCCCGGAGGGCAAAAGGGCGTTGTTCTATCTTGGCCTGTATAACCTTCAGAAAGGGAATTACGACGCCGCAGAGGATTACTTCAAAAGGTTCCTGAAATCAGGGCTTGATGATCCTTACATGATTTCCCTCGCATATAACCATCTGGCCACAGTCGAAATAAACAGGGGCAACATAGACAGAGGACTTTCTTATCTGGAGAAAGCCCTCGACAAGATGCCCTACGCCAGCTATAAGGCTCATTTCCTTTACAGAATGATAATTTTGAATGAGGAGAAGGGCGATTATCAAAAAGCATATAAGCTCGCCCTCGAATTTGACAAAAAATACAAAGATCATCCCCTTTACCCTGATGTAAAGAGGGAGATCAAGATGTTAGAAGGCGCCCTTGTGGCAAAAGGATAGCCGGGAGGTGATTGGGTTTTGGTCAACAGTAAATTTACCGAAAGAGCCAAACTTGCGCTGAAGTTTGCGCGTGAAGAGGCTCTGCGATTGATGGCCGGCCGCATCGGAACTGAGCACCTTTTACTCGGATTGGCTCGACTAAGAGAAGGAATGGCAGCTATCGTGTTGTCCAACATGAGGATCGACCTGGACGACCTTATAGCCGCGATCGAGGATTCCGTGATGCCGATTCGCATGGCCGTGCCGACCCTCGACGAAAAGATCATCCCTTACGACGAATATGCGAGCAAGGCCATCAACTATGCCATCGAGGAAGCACGCAACCTCGGCAGCATCTATGTTGGCACCGAGCACCTTCTGCTCGGCATTCTCCGTGAACGCAGGGGGCTTGGCTCCCAGATACTCCTCTCCTTCGGCGTGGACATCACCTCCCTGAGAGAGGAAATCATCAGGCTCTCTGGCAGCAAAGGCGCCAGAGGGAGCTATCAGACCAAAACCCTTGACAATTTTTCCGTCGATCTGACTCAGCTTGCCCGCGAGGGCAAACTCGACCCAGTTATCGGGAGAGAAGTTGAGATTGAGAGGGTTGTCCAGATTCTTGCAAGGCGCAGGAAGAACAACCCCGTCCTTGTGGGAGAGCCGGGCGTTGGAAAAACCGCAATCGTGGAGGGACTTGCCCAGCGGATAGCCGACAGGGATGTGCCGGAAGTGCTATACGACAAGAGGATCCTTGCCCTCGACATAGCTGCCATCGTGGCAGGGACGAAATATCGCGGACAGTTCGAGGAGCGGATGAAGGCCATCATAATGGACGCCGTTCGGGCTCCCAACGTGATCCTTTTCATCGATGAGATTCACACCGTTGTGGGCGCGGGTGCCGCGGAGGGTTCCCTCGATGCATCGAGCATGTTGAAACCGGTTCTCGCACGTGGTGAACTTCAGGTCATCGGGGCGACGACCTTCGACGAATATCGCAAATACATCGAGAAGGACGGGGCACTCGAAAGACGCTTTCAACCGGTCATGGTCGAAGAACCCACTGTGGAAGAAACCATCGCAATTTTGCAGGGATTGAGGCACAAATACGAGTCGTTCCACAAGGTCAAATATGAAGACGAAGCCCTCGAACTCGCTGCAAAGCTGTCGGATCGATACATCACCGACCGCTATCTGCCGGACAAAGCCATCGACGTCATCGACGAGGCGGGAGCAATGGTCAAACTCTCGGCCTCGGACGTATCCGATGAGCTTCTGGAACGTTACAAAAAGGAATTGGACAGGGTCCAGACTTTGAAAAAACTTGCAACAGAGCATCAGGAATACGAACAGGCAGCCCGTCTGCGCGACCGTGAGCGGGAACTCCTCCGAAAGATCGCCAGCAGAAAGAAAAAGCTCATGGAAGAAGGCAAAGAGCCGGTTGTTACATCCGACCACATCGTCCACATCGTGTCAAAATGGACAGGTATCCCGTTGAACAGGATTGACGTGCAGGAAGGCAAACGGCTCCTTGAGATGGAAGATGAGCTTAAAAAGCGGATAGTCGGTCAGGACGAGGCGATCCATGCGCTGGCGCGGGCAATCAGACGCTCAAAGGCCGGCATAAAGGACCCCCACAGGCCGATCGGCTCCTTCATCTTCCTTGGGCCAACCGGTGTGGGCAAAACGGCGCTCGCAAAAGCGCTCGCCGAGTTCCTTTTCGGCGATCCGGACGCACTGATCCAGATAGACATGTCCGAATATATGGAAAAATTCTCGGTGTCGAGGCTCATCGGTGCCCCGCCGGGCTACGTGGGTTATGAGGAAGGTGGACAACTCACGGAAAAGGTCAGGCGCAGACCTTATTCGGTCGTCCTGTTCGATGAGTTCGAGAAGGCCCACCCGGACACTTTCAACATCCTCCTGCAGATACTCGAGGAAGGCGTTGTCACCGATAGCATCGGCAGAAAAGTCAACTTCAGGGAGACGGTGATAATACTAACATCGAACATCGGAACGAGGTTTATCAACAAAGCCCGCGGCATGGGCTTTTCAAACAAAAAGTCAGATTTCGATACGGAAGACATCAAAAAATACCTGCAGGACGAACTCAAAAGATTCCTGCCCCCTGAACTCCTCAACAGGATAGACGATGTCATCATCTTCAACCCGTTGGAGAAAGAGCACCTGAACAAAATCATCGACATCATGCTGGAAGACCTGATGAAACGCATTGCAGAAAAGAAGATCAAGCTCTCGCTCTCGCCCTACGTTCGGGATTTCCTTATAGAGAAAGGCTACAACCC
>JAMOPK010000378.1 GCA_027064565.1 Caldifarciminota bacterium
AGGAAGTATCAGGGAGGTAAAAGCTTTCACCGGTAGCACGGCCACCCTGGCCATCAAATGCTATCCCTTTTGCATAGTAACCCTTGCCGTCTATTAGGTAGGCGATGTCGAGGATGCCATCACCATCGGCGTCAAGGAGTTGCGGCGACTCGGCATCCGATGGCAGCTTCACAACGACCGAATCGAAATCCACGAAAAGGTTTTTTCCTTTTTCATCCTCAAGGATTGGATGGACGAGTCCATCGCCATCAAGCACATACGATTTGAAGGTTCTGGGATGATAGAAAACCTCAAACCTGCCGTTTTCGGACTTTGCGATAAGTCTGGTGCGCCATTTGCCCCATTTTTTGTAAACCTCGTAGATTCCGGTCGAATCCGAGACGATGAACCGACTTCCAGCGCAGGCCGGTATCACAGCGCCATGAAAGCCCCGGATTTCCGCTTTAACTTCTCCCTGAATGAGCAGTTTGCCGTCGCCTGTGCCGATCAGGAACACGCGTTCTCCGCCGCAGAATTCAGCGAAATGGAACGGCGGTTTGCCGTTGACCTCAAACGGCTCTTTTACTTCACCGACAAAGCGGTTGAACGGCGGCTTGTAAATTTTTCGTCTGCCGAGGGAATCGAAGACGATGAGTCGTCCGCAGGCCGTGGTCGCAAATGTTTGCCCTTCAACCTGTTGCCATAGAAGTCTAAAAAAGTTTTCGTTCAGGTCGGGGATGAATTGCGGAGGGATCCGCTGGGCGACATCGTCGGGGATCAGGTTCGGGGTCTGAGGCGGCGTCGAGAGCTCATCGCCGCTCAGGACTGCCTCCGCGCCAGGCGGCAGAACGATTGTCGTTTCAACAACAGCGGTTTCTACCGCTGCAATAAGGAAAACTGCCAAAATTGCTGTCATCATCGGCCTCCTTGTGTTTAACGGAATTTAAGTTTAAAGAGGAACCTTCGGGATAGGAACACCGATTGATGGAGAGTTTAAGTGAAGCAGGCAGGCCAGAGGGGTTCCCGGATTTTGACAGGTGATTGGGCGGTCGGGGACGCCCGTCCCGCCCGGTGGCGAAGGGTGGCCTGTCCGACAATGGATGGCGTCTCGCTCGACAATAAGTTTTTTTGGGGCTCAATCCATTTTTGAGGATTATGGTTACAAAGCTCATAGTTGCATGTTGACATGTAGAGCGGAAAATTTCAAAATCAAAACCATGAATAAACCTGTCCTGAAAGCCGTTGAACTCAAGAAAACTTATCCCGGAAAACCTGCGATTGAGGCCCTCAAAGGCGTATCCCTTGAGGTCGGAGTAGGCGATGTTGTCGCTTTGCTCGGTCCCAACGGCGCGGGCAAGACAACCTTCGTGAAAATTGTCACGGGACTACTCCTGCCGGATAGCGGTGATGCCATTGTGGAGGGCTACTCGGTGACGAAACAGAGGCGCCATGCGCTCTCCCGGCTTGTGACTGTCCTGGAAGGCGACCGCAATTTGAGGTTCAGGCTAACCGGAATGGAAAATGCCGAGTTTTTTGTTGTCCTTTCCGGCCGAAAATTCGATAGAAAGCGTTGCATGGAACTTGCTGAACGGTTTGGACTTTCCGATGCCATGAACAGACAGGTGAGAACTTACTCGAAAGGGATGAAACAGAAGCTCTCGGTGCTGATAGCGTTTTTGACAGACACACCGCTCATCTTGCTGGACGAACCGACGCTCGGACTGGACGTCGAGGCGTCGAACGAGCTTATCGATGCAATCAAAGAAGGAGCGGATGCCGGACATGCGATCCTGATCACCACCCACGAAATGCACATCGCACAGAAGGTTTCGACCCATGTCGCCATCATCAAGGAGGGCAAGCTGGTGACCTATCAGCGCACAGACCGACTGCTCGAATTGTTCCGTTACAGGGAGTATCTGATCAAAGTGAAGCCGAACGACATCAAGCTCGAATTCCCCATGCTGCGTAAAGTGGAGTCAAACGACAACTTCGCCACGTTCGTGCTGGACACTTCCGAGCCCTCCGATGTCTATCGGGTTATCGATATGCTGAAATCCAGAAACGCTGAGATACTGGAGATCGTTCGCCGTCAACCTGATCTTGAGGAAGTCTATTTGCGGATCGTAAAAGGCGGAGGTATGCCCGATGCTTAGACTTGCATGGGTCTATTTGAAGGCGAGTCTCATGGAGATGCTGAGATATCCGTTCGAGATGGTGAATACGTATATCTCGTTGATCCTGATATTTGGAGGCATCTTCTTAGGCATAAAGGCGTTTGCTCCATCGGTCGGGCTTGAGGCCAACAAGGCCGGGTTCTTCCTCGGCTACATGCTGTGGACATTTTACCTTTTCACGGCGAACAGCGCGTCCTGGACGATCTACTCCGCAGCCACGATGGGCTATCTCGAAAGGGAGTTCTCCTCTCCGTTCGGACATACGCTTATCGTGGTCATAAAGATTATAACTGATAACCTCGCCTCACTTATCCACTACATCCTGATCGCCATTCTGATGATCCTAATTTTCGGCGTGGATTTGAAGCTGGATTTGATCGCCACAATCGGGCTTATCCTTGCCGCATATCCGTTTTTTCTCGGTGTCGGGCTAATTTTTGCCGGGTTGGCCCTGAACGTTAAGCGTATCGGGAGTTTCATATCGCTCGTCCAGATAATCTTCATGTTTCTTGCCTTCGTTGGTGGAGGGAAGCTTTCACCCGGAGTCGTATCCGTTGTCCGCTATTTTCCATATCTTCAGGCACTCAGGCTTGCAAAAGCGATAACGATCAGGGGCGTCCGCTGGTCGGAACTTTTCGTCTCAAATGAATTTGCGACCCTGCTGGCTACTTCTCTGATAAGTTTCGCAATCGGCTGGGCGTTTTTCAAGGTCATGGACAGACAGGCCATGCGTAAAGGTGTGATTGGACATTACTGAGATCACATGAATTTAGCTCACACTTTATACTTTCGACATCGATAACGGAATCAGTCAGGAGGTAAACGATGCATGAATGGGCACTTGCCGAAGCCGTTCTGAAGACATCGGTCAAAATAGCGAAAGACCGCAATATCAAAAGGATATCGAAGGTCGAGGTCGTTCTGGGTCAACTTCAGGACGTGGATGCCGAGATCCTGTCTTTTGCGCTGGAAAACCTGAAGGAAGGGACGCTTGCCGATTCCGCTGTTTTTGAGTTTGTCGGCGAACCGGCGGAATTCAAATGTCGCAACTGTGGGCATGTGTGGAAATTAGACGATGTTGGACTTGAGGATGCCGTTATCAAGGAGGCGATCCACTTCCTGCCGGAAACCGTGCACTCTTTTGTCCGCTGCCCCAATTGCGGCAGCCCGGATTTCGAGGTCATTAAAGGTCGTGGAGTTTATATCAGGTCGATAGAGGGGAGAAATCCGTAATTTCTACTTCTTAGGCTTTTGGCTGAAGCGATTAAATTAGAAGGCATGAACTTTGATTTATATTTCACCATTCAGATTCTGCAACCAGTGCCTATTTCTTTCTCGAAAGAGCCTTTCTGATGAGTTCTTCAATTGTAAAGTTGGTGCCGAGGTCCGAGGCGGCATCGTTTACGGCCGTTTCAGCCTCGTTCCGTTTAAGTCCGAGTGCCACAAGCGCCTCAATAGCACTTAGAATGACATCTGCGGGAAGGTGGGATGGGATGTTTGTTTCTTCGGCGGGTTCGCCTTCCATGACCTCCCGTATCTCTGCAAGCCGTTCCTTCAGTTCAAAAGCTATCCTTTCGGCACGCTTACGTCCCACGCCTTTGATACTGGAAATGGCTGTGATATCGCCTCTATCGGCTGCGGCAACAAGCTCCGCCGGAGACATTCCGGAAAGCAGTCTTAGGGCAAGCGATGGGCCAACCCCTGGCATATCAAGGAGTTTTCGGAAAATAAATCGTTCCTCTTTCCTCAGGAACCCGTAAAGCACAGGCCCGGGGGACTTTGGAGTATTCACCATCTGGACGTAGAGCGTGACCTCTTTGCCCGGTTCCGGCAGCATCTCATAGGTCGAAAGAGGGATTTTGAGTTCCAGAGATAGTCCGGTTCCGCTGACGAGGATGACACAGGAGAAAGGCGAGCGGGAGACCAGAGTGCCATGGATGGAGTAAATCATGGTTTGACCCCTTTGGTGCGTTTGAAACTGAGGGCGCAGGCGAGAGCATCCGTGATGTGGTCAGGCACTCCTTCAACGTCTAATTTCAACAGTTGTCCGACCATAAACGCCACTTGTGATTTCGATGCCCGGCCGTTGCCAGTGACGGAAAGCTTCAACGTCGTGGGCGAAATCTCCTGAACCGGAACGCCTGCTTCCCTGAGGGCGACCAGCACCACACCACGGGCTGCGCCAAGAGACAGCGCTGATTTTACGTTTCTGTGGTAGATAACCTCTTCCATAACGGCCACATCCGGCCGCCATCTGTCTAATATTTCCTTCAAATTGATGAAGATCCTGTAGAGTTTTTCCTGAAGGCTGAATCTGGGCGACGGCCGGATCACCCCAATTGTGAGGACGGAATCATTCTCTATGATTCCGTAGCCGGTGGCCGTTACGCCCGGATCAATGCCAAGGATCCTATTCATGATTCAGCGAGGGAGGCGAGTATCTCATCGGAGATGTCAAAATTGGCATAGACGTTCTGCACGTCGTCGTTGTCCTCAAGAGCGTCGATAAGCTTGAGCACCTGTTCCGCCTTCTTGCGGTCGAGCTTGACCGTGTTCTGCGGGATCATTGTGAGGGAAGCGCTGCTGATCTCGATCCCTGCATCCTCAAATGCCTTGCGGACCGCCTCGAATTCCTTTGGACCGGTGATGACTTCGTAGGTGTCGCCTTCTGTCTTGACATCTTCGGCACCAGCCTCAAGGGCGATTTCGATGATGGTGTCCTCATCCGCCTTGTCCTTCTCGATGTATATCACGCCCTTCTCCTCGAACTGCCACGCCACACTGCCTGCACCGGCAAGATTCCCGCCGTATTTCGAGAAGATATGGCGCACCTCGCCGGTCGTGCGGTTCTTGTTGTCCGTCAACGCCACAACAAGTATTGCCACCCCGCCAGGCCCGTAGCCTTCATAAATCGCCTGTTCGTAGGTCACTCCTTCCAATTCTCCGGTGCCGCGTTTGATCGCCCTTTCGATATTGTCCTGTGGCATGTTGATCTCTTTCGCCTTCTCGATCGCCATCCTGAGGCGCGGGTTGAATTCCGGATTCCCACCGCCGAGCCTGGCGGCAACCGTTATCTCCCTGATGATCTTGTTGAACATCTTGCCCTTGCGGGCGTCCACCTTGGCCTTCTTGTGTTTTATCTGTGCCCATTTGGAATGTCCAGCCATGAACTCACCTCCGTTGGGTTGTCATTTTCGGGCAAAGTATAAAATAGGATGCCTTCTTTCTCAATTGAGGGAGTTGTTCCAATAAGATGTTGAAAATCAGAATATTGTTTATGAACTCATTCTCAAAATCGAATTGTCCCGCCAAATGGCTTAATGTCTCAGGTCACAAAACACAGGTGAGATATGGAGTATACAGTTACGGGTAAAAAGTGACTTTAAACTCACCAAAACGGGCCTGGAAAGTGACAATTTGGCGAAGAAACCCGTTATGTTGGCGGCTTAAACTATCCCTGTAAAAAGCACGTTCAGGTGGAATGATGTCGGGCAGGTCAACGTCTCATGGCAGTTTTACAAACTTTCGTTGCCTGAGAGAAGCCATTGATTTAAACTTATCGCAAAACTTCATGGAGGTAAACGATGAACAGGTTTTTCATCACCGATGAGAAAACCATCCTGGAGGGCAGGACAACGGACATTTATTTTTTGCGAACCCGTGAGATTTTGCAGAAAAAAGGCGTGCACAAGCATGTCAGGGCGGAATTCACCGTGTCCAGACTGCCGGGGGGTTACGAATGGGCTGTTTTCGCCGGCCTTGAGGAGGTTTTGAAACTTCTGGAAGGGAAACCAATAGACCTTTATGCTCTCCCTGAAGGCACAATTTTCACTTCCCGCGACGTTCAGGGTATCACCGTG
>JAMOPK010000379.1 GCA_027064565.1 Caldifarciminota bacterium
GATGCCCTGAACCACCTGTCGCGGAGGACATGCGTCAGGACCAGCATCCTAAAGGGGTCAGACGGCGGGGTTGGACGCTCAACGGTCATGGGGGCGGATTTTCGGCGTGCAGGCCGGCGCCCACCGTCCACCTCGACACTCCCGGAAATCGAACGGTAGAAAATCGCCGAGACAGCAAAAAGAACCGCCACCACTCCGAGGCAGTAGAAACAGGCCGACAGGATTTTCCCCTCAACAACGCATTTCGACAGCACGTTGAAAGGCGAATACCTGAAGATTCCGGGCCTTCCGTGAGGCGAGGCAATGAACGAGGACAGCTTTTCGGAAAACAGTATCCAAAGTCCGATGCCGACGCTCAGGAGCAACTGGCTGTATTCAACGGCTTTCTCAAGCCTGACTTTTGATTTCGCCATCAGCGACAGGATAACGAGAACCACGGATAGGGACAAAAGGCCAGTGGAATACGCCGAAACGAAGGCTGTAAACCCGTTCCGCCCGAACGGAAGGCTGTATCCAATGGCTATGAGGACGGAAATTGCCCCTCCGAGAATCCATATCAGGGCGGTTTTCGCCTTGAACCACGTATCAACTGGGACCGGCTGCGCGAGGACGAATTCAAGCTCCTGACGGCTGTCCATGAGAGGACCTATCTCCATCGTGAAGTAGAAAAGCAGATAGAAAAACAGCAGCGTCAGGGTGACGTTGACGGGAAATTGGGACGGGAGCACATCGACGTTTGACATTTTGCCGAAAGAGAATCCGATAAAGACCAGAAGCGCCACCATGATCAGCTGGCGATAACTGCGTCCCGACCGGCTGCCTCGAATGAGCTTTTTAAGCTGGATGGAGAGGAATATGCGCCAGATAGAGGTTTCCATTTTCATCTCACCCGCCTTTCACGAGCCTCAGGGCATCCTCAAGGGACATGATAACCCTTCTCGGTCGCGAACCTTCCTGAGGCGTGACTATGCCCAACTCCTCCATCTGATCGATGATGCGGGCGGCCCTTGCGAATCCAACCCTGAGCTTGCGCTGCAACATCGTTGCGGACACCTCACCCCGCGCGGTCGCAAGCCTGATGGCCTCTTTGATCAACGGGTCAAGTCCCTCGATGATGGGCACTTCGTGCTCGAGCTTCTCCTCGGCTTCCCGCATTTCCGGTATCTGCACGTAATAGCTCGCCCTGGTCATCTTCAGCCCGGCCTCCGCCCGCTCAACCGGCAGGCCGGTGACGTCGCAAAACATGGCGAGCACGGTCTGGAACCGCTCCGCGCTGCCGGGCTCATCGTCGCGCGTGAGGGCGGAAATCAGGCCGCTGTCAAGGACACCGTTCACAAAACGCCTAAGCCCGGGCACATCGCCAAATTCGCGGTTCAGGCGGTGCAAAAGATAGGATTCAGTGTAAATGCGGGCTATTTTCCGGGTCTCCTCCTCCGAGACAAAGGGGCCATGGAGTCGGATCGGCTCGGACGTGCCGGGCGGGATGAACAACATGTCGCCCATGCCCAGAAGCTTCTCCGCACCCATCTGGTCAAGGATCGTCCTCGAATCCACCTTCGACGGCACTTTGAAAGCGATCCTGACTGGGAAATTGGCCTTGATGATGCCGGTTATGACGTCAACGGATGGCCTCTGTGTCGCAACGATGAGGTGGATGCCCACGGCCCTCGCCATCTGGGCAAGTCGGGCGAGCGGCTCCTCGATCTCCTTTCCAATGGTCAGTATCAGGTCGGCAAATTCGTCGATTATGATAACGATGTAGGGCAGAGGCTGGTCGCCGCGCGACGCGGCCGAGCGGTTGTGGCTCTCGATGTCCCTGACACCGTCTCTGGCGAAGTGCTTGTATCTCAGTTCCATCCACATGACCGCCTGCTTCAGGATGGAGCCGGCCAGTTTTCTGTCCTTGACCACCGGAAGGAGCAGATGCGGCACACCCTCGTAATACGAAAGCTCGATCCTTTTGGGGTCGATCAGCAGCATTCTGAGCTCGGACGGGCGCGCCCTGAACAGAAAGCTCGAAATTATCGTGTTTATGCTCACTGACTTACCTGATCCCGTAGCACCGGCGATCAAAAGGTGAGGCATCTTTGCAAGGTTGGTGTAAAACGGCTTGCCCGCTGTGTCCACGCCGAGTGCGAAAAACAGCTTATGATCGTGTTCACGAAACTCTTTCCTTTCAACAAGTTCCCTGAGATAAACGATGCGCCGTTTGCGGTTGGGCACCTCTATGCCTATCAGTCCCTTATCGGCCAGTGGAGCCACAATCCTGATCTTGTGCGTCTTCATCCGCAGGGCAAGGTCATCGGCAAGATTGATTATCCTCGAAAGTTTGATGCCCGGTGCCGGCTCATATTCGTATCTTGTGACCACCGGGCCGGGATAATACCCAACAACCTTTCCCCGCACCCCGAATTCCGCAAGTTTTTCCTCGATCAAACGGGCATTTTTGCGGAGTTCCGACTCATCTATCTCAAATTTGCTGTCTCCTTTGCTTAATACGGACACAAGCTGGTTAAACGGCACGGTTATCGACTCAAGGATGGACGTCTGGGTGGATTGAACCGTGGTGACGGCTTTAGAAATCCCCTTTTCCAGTTCCGAGATGTCCAGCTCCTTTTTGCCATCGACATCGAAGATCACGACTTTGCCGTCATCGGACGGAGCAACCGCTTCGGGAGCCGGTTCAGGCTCAACCTTTGATTCTTCGGCTGAATTGTCATTTTCTGCGGACGTCTCGGTTTTACGCTTGAAGTTGATTTTTCCAAAAAGCGTTGAGAAAGCGTGCCCAACCGATTTAAAAAACTTGCTCAGGCCGGAACCCACTGATGGAGTTTTGATTTTTGGCGGCTTCAGATCCACATTAAGCCCCCACTTCAGCAGGAAAAGCGACACGACGAGGCTTATCAGAAACACGCCGGCCCGTCCGATGGACGGGATCAGGGAAATGACAAACTCGGCGAAACTGCCGGCGGGAACGGCTGAGGGCAGGAAAATCGCAAAAATGGCGGCCGTGAGGGTGAAGGACAGGAGGTTGATCCAAATCGCTTTTTTCAACAGCCTGCCCTTGAGGCCACCAAAAAGCGCCGAGTAACTCAACCAAGAGAAAACAGCAGCGGTGATGAGCGCCGGCAACCACCAGTAGTAGCGCACCATGATTTCGGAAAGCCTCATACCGAGCTTTCCTGCAAGGTTGACGTTGATGATTTTGCCTATCAGTCCGAGCAAGAGAAATGTGAAAAAGGAAGCCATGATGAGGTAAGCCATCCTGACCGCCCATTCCCGATTTCGGCTGCTTTTGCGTTTTCTACCTTTGCGAGCGGTCTGAAGGGACATGAGTGCCATAACGGCGAACAGCAACAGGTTTATCGCAATGGGGATAAGGCCTCTCAACATAACGCTCTTATTTTATGGCAGTTTGTCGGTATAACAAAAACGGCCCGGGATCACCGGGCCGCATCAGGTGTCCTGTTTATTCCAGACTTTCAGGCCTTGTGATTCGCCGATTTGTAGGGTGCAGGGATAAACTCGACACCGGGACGGATCTGATTGGTCTGCGGATACATAGACATGAGCTTATAGACTTCATCCGGCACACCGGTTTTCACTGGAAGGCCCAGCTCCTTTGCGTGCTTGAACGTTATCGGATAATCATGCGTCCATCTGCCTTCGGAGAGTATTCGGGCGATCTCACGTGCCTTCTTTTCCTCCATCTTGCCCTCAAGCAGTTTGTAAACCATATCCTCGACCTGTTTGATGGCCTTTGCAGCGACATCCGCCTGAATCAGGGTCTGGTCTTCGACCTCGCTGGCACCTTTCTGCTCTACGACCTTGAGAATAGAAGCGGCGGGCACAGTTGCATTGCCCAGCCCCAACTGTGGATCAACAGGACCAAGGACGGCGTGAGGATCCATGACGATTTCGTCGGCCGCAAGTGCGATCAGGGTGCCACCGCTCATAGCGTAGTGCGGGACGATCACGGTTGTCCTGGCCGGATGATCCTTGAGAGCAAAGGCGATCTGAGCCGCAGCTAAAACCAGTCCGCCGGGCGTGTGGATTATCAGGTCTATCGGCATATCCGGAGGCGTCATCCTGATGGCTCTAAGCACATCTTCGGAGTCCTCGATGTCGATGTATTTGAAGATCGGAAGTCCGAACCACCCGATCTTTTCCTGACGATGGATCAGGGTGATCACACGGCTCTTGCGCTTCTCCTCGATCTTCTTTATCAGGTTCAGTCTGGCCAGAATCAGATTTTTATGTTGAAGCTGCGGCCAAAAGATCATCAAAAGGAGCAACAACCAGAAAATCCAATCTCCTCCGGTCATTCCTTCTCCTCCATGTATTCAAAAGTCATTCTTTTCTGGGATTTCATAAGGTCGAGGGCCTCAAGCAGGAGCAGCCCTGCCTCGTTTATCCTGTTTTTGCCAACAAATTTCGCCTTTTGGGCAAGTAGGAGTTCCTCGCGAAGAGTCTCGCTGTCGAGTCCGGTAAGCTTCTCCGCCTTTTTCCATTGCTCGGCCGTCAACCTGATTTTGCGCTCTTTCTCATAAAGCGTTCCAACCTGCCTCAAGGCATCCAGTAACCTCACAAGCAACGGGTTGATCGGATTGGCAAAGCTTGTTGGCACACCGGCAAGTGCCCGTTTGAGCAACCTGCCAGCATCCGTGAGGATCACGGCGCCGACCGGGAGTATCTCGATCACCTCACGTGCATCCAGTTTCTCGATGGCCACCATAATGTCTTTATGCTCCTTCTCAGGGAACTGAGAGAGAATATCCTCGATGAACATTCCACGGGTGAGCGGCAGTTTCGACAGGACTTTGTTTTCGATGCCGGTGATGTGGGGTTTTTTGTCGATGGATTCGGCGATGTCGGCATACATCATCCCGGATTTTGTCGGGGCGCCCGTTCCGATCAGGCCCTCTTCTCTGCCTCTTTTGACCCAATCGATGCCCGGTGCCGAATACTCGCGCCTCGTCAGCGTGATTGCAGAGACAGCGGCAGCGGAAATCGGACGTTCCCTAAGGTTCTGATCCTCGAGGACACGCTTACCGTAGTCGGTAAGGTAGTAAATCAGTGTCCCGGGCTTTTTCTCGAACTCCTCAGCGTGGATCAGGTGGAACGCCTCAAGCGTGTAAAGTGCGGTCGTTATATCGTATTCGCGATAAGGCCAGTTTTCCTCCATGTATTTCCTGATCTGCTTCCTGTCAGGGTAAATCTCGGGATTGAGTTCGTGTTTTTTCCATAGCTCATCGATGGTCTTGATGATGTGCACTTCTTCGGAAGTGATTTGAACGGAGGGCGATAGTGTTATCGGCCCTTCGCGATAGATGAGATAAGCATCGTAAAGCGCTCTGCCGGCGGGCAGTAGCTTACCTTCACCGTTGATGTAGGCAAGTTCCATCAGGAGAACGCGCATCTCCTGAGGCACTTCATGAGGCCGTCTGACCACCATTGCGACGGCATCGAGGATGTCTGCGGAGACAACTACCTCATGCACAGGTGCGCCGAGCCGAATGGCCTGTCTTACCTTCTGACCAAGCCCAGTCAGGGCGAACACATCGGACCGGGGCACCGAGAATGCTATCAGCCGCTGTGCCTCAAGTTCAAGGAGGTGATGCTTGCCGACCGGGAGGATTTTGGTCTCTGCCGGCCCGGGCGGCATCTTCTTGACGTATTCTGCAAGCTCTTTCGTCACCGTGACATAAGGATGAGAAAGGCGGTAAAGTTCGACGATCTGCTCGGCGATTGGCGTCAAATGACCATCCTTTGCAAATCCTCTCCTTTCAAGTCGTTCAGCAACTTCGCCGCGAACCTGACCCTGACATTTCAAAGCGCCATCGATCATGGCGATGACTTCCGAACCCACCCAGCGGAAGGACTCATCCCATTCCGACGGATGGGACACCAGGCCGGAATTCACGGCTTCGTTCAGGGCCTCGATTATCAAACTGCCCGTGTAAGTTGGCACATAC
>JAMOPK010000380.1 GCA_027064565.1 Caldifarciminota bacterium
CTTGAGCCTCGCCTCCTCCATCTCCTTCCTCCTTTTCAAAAACGTGTTGCGAAATATTTAAACTAAACTTTCAATTTTGTCAAGTTGAATTTTCAAAATTGAAATTCAGGGGCGGCCGAAGGAGGCGGCAGACGCGGCGCCCGCTATGTCGTATAGGAGATCGCGGGGACTGAAGCCCGTTCGCTTCACACCCCAATCATAAAATTCCTTGAGGAGACCGATTCCAACGGTCACGGCAAATGCCTGCCGCTCATCCATTCTACCCATCACCATCGCCGATGTGCAGATGATGAAGGAGAGGGAAAAGTGATAGACCTTGTCTTTGCCCCACATCGGATCACGTTCGGGCGGCAGGAAAAACCGGGAAGGCAGAGGCCTGGCCTCATGGCTCAGGGACAGCAACGGGGTTGCCTGAAACTGCGTCGTGTCGGGGTTCATCAGGACTGTGAGAAGCAGGATAGCGGTCATTTTTCCGGTTCAGGCGGCCATTCGCCCCTTTTGACTTTCTCGACCAGTTCGGCAAGCGCTTTCAGAGCGTCCTCACGGGTCCTGACAACGCCTTCGGCCTCAAGGTCATCGATCTCGTCCAGCAGCTTTTTGAACACCGGGCCGGGCTTGAGTCCCATAGCGATGATGTCGTGTCCGGTAACCAGCCTCTCCTTCTTTTTGCTCTCCTTCTGCCTGATCAGCTCGTCAAGCCTATCGGCGAGATAGACCTGCCACTCCGCGCCGCTACCGATGGGCGGGGTGGCCATGGCATCGGCCACAGCGAACAGGATCAGGGGGAAAGATAGCTCCCCGGTCCGCCTGAGGTATCGATTGAGCGCCCTCGGCGTCACGTTTTCCTGTTCCCGCGCAAGGAGATGCGGATGCATGTGCGCCTCGACGATCATGGTCACGATTTCCTTCTCGTCGCTGGAGAACCTGAGCCTGTCGGCGATCCCGGCGGCGACCCGCGCGCCAAGCCTGTCATGGCCGTGGAAGTGCGTTCGCCCTTCCTCATCGTAAAACACCGTATCCGGCTTGGCGACGTCGTGGAGCAGGGCACCGACGAAAAACGCCATCCGACGGGAGGGATCCCCCAAAAACGGCAGGATGCGATCGGCAAATTTGCCCATCGGCCCCTCACCGGCCTCGACCTGCTTCAGCAGCTCCTCTAAGAATTTTATGACCAGAAGGGTATGCTCAAAGACGTTCTGTCGAGTGATGTATTTCTGATAAAGCGACCTCTGGGCCTCGAGTTCCGGGAAAATGACGAACAGGACACCGGTCTCCGCCATCCCCTTGATCGCCCTGAAGATGTGCTCGCCGTTGAAAAGGCGGGTCAACTCGTATCTGATCCTCTCAGGAGCCGCTTTCGAGAGTTCAGGGGCGAGTTCCGTGATCCAGCTCAGGGTCTGCAGCTCGATCTCGAAACCGAGGGTCGAGACGAACCTGAACGCCCTGAGGATTCGGAGCGGATCACTCTCAAGGTTTTTCCGGAAATACGTCCTTATGAGCCGGTTCTCGATGTCCTTGAGGCCGCCCGTCGGGTCAATCAGCCTGTCCTTTGTGTGGAGCGGGGTCGCCAGCGAGTTTATGGTGAAGTCCCTGAGCTTCAGATCCTCGTCGATGGTCGGCGCTCTGGGCGAGGAGATGTCGATCCAGCCGCCATCCGGCAGCACCAGCCTGAATTCGTCATCCTCTTCCGACAGCACCACAGCGAAACTGCCCTCGATCTGCCTGCGCAGTCTGAAGCCCAGCCTGATGGCGTCCCGCGGCACAACGACATCCCAATCGTCGAAATCCCGGCCCAACAGGAAATCCCTAAGCGTCCCCCCGACGATGTAGGAGTCTTCGGGGAACAGGTCTTCGTAAGGGACTTTCAGGTCTCTGAGTTCGCCTATCTCTCTCATTTGTATTCTATCTCGTTCTTTTCCATGATCTTCTCGACGGCCTCCTGCACGGTCCGCAGGAAAAACAAACTGCCCTCTCTGGCAAGGAGCTCCATGAGCGGCTCGTAAGCCCGGCCATCGCCGATCTCACCCAATGCCCAGATGGCCGCCCACTTTGTCATCTCATCCTCCGATGAGTTCAGAAGTTCTATCAAAGCCTCGACCGCCGGCTCGCCGATCCCGGCAAGGATAATGGCGATGTCTCTGCGCAGAAGTTCGTTCTCCTTCAACGCTCTGATGAGTTCCGGCACAGCCGGCTCGCTTATGGAAATAAGCGCTCTGGATGCGCTCTCACGAAGCTCAGGATCGTCTTCCTCAAGGACTGAAATCAAAAACCTGACGATTGCCTGCTGACCCTCCTCATCCGCGACGTTGAACTTTCTGAGGACACTGAGGATGTCGCTGTCAGAAAGTTCGGACTCCCTGTCCGGAACTTCAGGCGCAGGAGCAGGAGCCCTCTTAAACAGCCTGTTTATAACCTTCTCTATCAGCCTTTCCAGCTTTTGTTTCAGTTTCATGGTCTCAAGCAGAGCCAGAATTTGCTCAAACCTTTGAAATCAAAGCGGACAGTGCCGTTCTCATCGATCCTCAACGCCGAAAACCACCTGAACGGGCAGTTGATCCTTACCGATGTCGTGGGATCAGGCATCGCTTTGCCGTCAACGATGAGCCTGTATCGGTAAACCCCGGGCTTAACTTTGAAAGATGCGACAAATGCGCCGTCGGAATCCTTATGCATGACCCCTTTCCCGGGGTCCCAGCGGTTGAAATCCCCGACGATAGAGACGCTCCCGGCCGGAAGGAAATACCTGAAAACGAGGCTATCCCCCTCAAATTTCACACCTTCCCAGTATTTCCGGGCCGAACTCTGATGGATGGACTGAAAACCGTGAGGCTGTTGCAAAAGGACAAGGCTCAAAAGAGCGAAAAAGACGTTCACAATTTCTCCTCCTTTCTCATCATGGCCATAAAAATAGCGATTGCGGCAGCTGCCGAAACGTTTAGCGAATTGACCTTCCCTTTCATCGGGATGGACACAACGAAATCTGAATCCTTCAAAACGCTCTTAGAAACCCCTCTCCCTTCTGAGCCAAGCACAAGGGCAAGCGGGAAAGGCGGCTGGAAATTGTAAATGTTTTCACCTCCGACTTCAACGGCGGCCACCCACCCGCCCATCTCCTTGAAGTCACGCATGACGTTCCTGATGTTCGCCACGCGGGCAATGGGGATGTGGAAGACTGCGCCGGCCGACGCCTTGACCACGGTCTCGGTGACAGTCGCCGAACGGTCTTTGGGAATAACAACGCCGTCGGCACCAAGAACTTCCGCCGTCCGAATGATGCTGCCCAGGTTCTGCGGATCCTCAACGTGGTCGAGGATAACTACAACGCCCCGGTTCTCAACAGCTTTTCTCAGGATGACATGCGGCTCCTCGAATTCGACGGGCGAAATGACGGCTGCAATGCCCTGATGGTTGGTCGTGCCGGTGAGCGAGTCCAGCTTTTCGCGGCTCACGTGCTTTGTCGGCACACGCGCGGCACGGATAAGCTTTTCCAGATCCCGCGGCAACGAGGCGCCACGCGCGACGAAAATCTTTTGTATCGGAAGCCCCGACCTGATAGCCTCCCTTACGCCGTTCCTGCCGTAGATCACCATCAGTAACCGAACTCCCCTATCAGTGGCACAAATGCGCAACCGAACAGCTCTTTAACCTGCAGTTTGCCGTTGGGCTTTTTGATCACCTTCGTCAGGGTCTGGAGATAGCGGCTTCCCACAGGTATCACCATGATTCCGCCGGGTTTGAGCTGGTCTATGAGCGGCTGAGGGATGTCAGGGGCGGCGGCTGTGACGATTATCCTGTCGAACGGGGCATGTTCCGGCCAGCCCAGTGTGCCATCCGCCAGTTTAAAATGGACGTTCGTATAGCCCAGAGACTCGATGACCTGTTTCGCCCGCTCAAGGAGTTCCGGTATCCGCTCGACGGTATAGACCTCCCGCGCGAGTTCCGCGAGGATTGCCGCCTGATAGCCCGAACCGGTGCCGATCTCAAGCACTTTTTCATCGCCGGTGAGTTCCAGAAGCTCGGTCATCGCCGCAACCATGTAGGGCTGTGAGATGGTCTGTCCGTATCCGATGGGGAGCGGGTGATCCTGATAGGCCTCCGAACGATACGGTTCTGGGACAAAGAGATGGCGCGGCACCTTGAGCATCGCCTGAATGACGCGTGGGTCGCGCACGCCACGCGCCACGATCTGGCGCTCGACCATCCTTTTTCTCTGTTCCTCAAAGAGTGATTCTCGATCCATATTTCTCAAGCCATTCAAAATCGGTCAATTCCATAATGAGCGGGGTGCAGGACACATAGCCCGAATAGACGGCGCAGACGTCGGTGTCCTCGGTCATGTCCTTGATCGGCTCGCCTTTGATCATGAAGGTGCTCTCGTCCAGCTTCTCGATGGGGTTGCGATAACGCATGTTGCCCAGCCTGACGAACCTGACGCCTTTGACCTGACTCAGTGGCAGGTTGGGGACGTTAATGTTGAGGAGCTTGAACTCGATCCCGCCGTCCATCCATAGCCTGACAAGCCGTCTGGCGTAATGGGTAGCTGTGTCCCAGTGAATTTCGCCTCCGGAAAAGGCATCGATGGACACGGCAAAGGCGGGCCCTCCCATGATGGCGGCCTCACGGGCCGCCGCAACTGTCCCGGAATAGATCACATCGCTGCCAAGGTTCAGACCGTAGTTGACGCCTGAGATCACGAGGTCGGGTTTACGCTCAAGGAAACCTCTCATGGCAAGAAGCACGCAATCGGCCGGTGTCCCGTGTATGGCGATCCTGTTCGGAGCAAGTCGTTCCACCCTGATTGGCCTCCTCACGGTGATGGAATGGCTCTTTGCACTCTGCTCTTCGGCAGGCGCTATCACCATTATCTCGCCGAATTCAGACACAGCTTCCTCAAGCGCCCTTATGCCCGGTGCTTCGATTCCATCGTCGTTGGATAACAGAATGAGAGGTTTTTTCATGATGGGAAAAATATAAGCCTAAAGACCAGTTTTATAAAGCGGTAAGTGTCCATGAATTTGTTGATGGAGCTGGACTCCTGACCGTAAATCGTTTTGATGGGCACGTTGCAGATTTTAAAACCGGCCCTTGCGGCGAGAACGATGAGTTCGGACTCGGCGTCGTAGTGGCTGGCCTTCACGTGCACCCTGCGCAACACCTTCGTTGAGATCAAACGGTAACCGCTCTGGGTGTCCTCAACCCGCTGTCCAGCAATGGCGCTGATGATGGTCGTGGTCATCCGATTGGAGAGATACCTGTCCATAGGCATGTTCTGCAGGTTGTTCCACCTGCTGCCGATCACAAGGTCACAGCCTCTGCGGTAGGCCTCGATGAAAAGCGGGATTTCGTCGGGGTCATGCTGGAGGTCTGCATCCATTGTGATGACCGCATCAAAGCCGTGTCTGACAGCGTAATCGAAACCACGGTTCAGGGAAAAGCCCTTGCCCCGGTTCGGACGATTCTCTATGAGCAACACCTTGTGGGCACGTGCTATGTCAGCGGTTCTGTCAGTTGAGCCATCGTTGACCACGAGGATGTTTTCGGGCGGAAAATAGGATTTAACTCTGGAAAGCAGCTCATCAAGGAACTTTTCCTCATTGAAGGCAGGTATCAAAACAAGGATATTGGCATTCATGGCATTAAAAAATGGTCGGGGCGAGTGGACTCGAACCACCGACCCCCAGCCCCCCATGCTGGTGCGCTAACCAAGCTGCGCTACGCCCCGACCAAACGAGTCTTTTGAAAGCGTGCATATTATATCCGCCATCCAATTTTCCGTCAACGTCTCGAACCTGATGGGGAAGGAAAATCCAGATTGAGCTTTCGGGGCAACGGTTTTTCAAAATTTTGATGTGCATTGACGGCCGGGGACAGCCATCCCACCTGATATTGGGGTTCCTCACTTCCCATTTTTGACTGCTCCATCAAGGAATAAGTGAGGACTGGTGAGTCAGGCGTCCC
>JAMOPK010000381.1 GCA_027064565.1 Caldifarciminota bacterium
GCTATTTCGCCCGGCAGAAGGGCATATCGCCCAATATCTCCATATCCAACAACTTCGATAAACGAATGAGAAAAGGCCAACCAGATCCGGCCTGCCCCCGTCACAGATCCTGGCCGGAGAGTCCGGGCTTACCTGCCCTTATATGCCTCTATCCCCTTCCCGAGTATCCTGATGGCATCGACAAGTTGCTCGACCTCAAGCACGTAAGCGATACGTATCTCGTCTTTGCCCTTCCCTTCCGTGGCATAGAAACCGTTGGCAGGGGCGACCATTGTGGTCTTTCCGTCCACATTGAAATCCCTGAGCATGAAGATGGAGAATTCCTCGGCGTCGTCCACAGGGAGCCTGACCACTGTGTAAAATGCGCCTTCCGGTTTCCGTGTGAACACTCCGGGAATCTTCATAAGCTCCTCATAGACCGCGTCCCTGCGTCTTTCGTATTCGGCAATCATCTCATCCATGAATTCGGACATGTGCCTGAACCCTGCTATCGCTCCCACCTGCTCGATGGTCGGCGGGCAAAGCCTTGCCTGTCCAAACCTCAGAATGGTGTTTAGCACATCCCGGTTCTTGGTTGCGATGTATCCGATGCGGGCGCCACAGGCCGAAAACCGCTTGGATATGCTGTCCATAACTATGATGCGGTCGAGGTCATCCTCGAAGGACAGTGCGCTGGTGTGTTTCCTGCCGTCGAACACGAACTCCCTGTAAACCTCATCGGAAAGCACAAACAGGTCGTGTTCTCTGGCGATGCTGACCACCATCTCAACCTCATCGCGGGAATAGACGGTGCCCGTTGGGTTGTTGGGATTGCACATCACGATCCCGCGGGTTCTGTCCGTGATCCTGGACTCGATCTCGCTGCGCTCAGGCAGATGGAACCCATCCTCGACGGAGGTGGTCACCGGCACCAGTTTGACATCCGCCATGCGAGCGAAGCCGTTGTAATTGGTGTAAAACGGCTCAAAAACGATGAATTCGTCGCCGGGATCGGCGATCGCCATCATGGCGAAAACGATGGCCTCACTTCCGGCAGTGGTGATGAAGACCTCGTCGGCATTGACGTTCAGTCCGTAGCCCTGAAGGTAATCGGCAATGGCTTCCCTGAGTTCCGGAAGCCCATCGGATGGCCCATAGGGCAGGACCTTTTCCGTCCTCGCATATTCTTCAATGGCATCGAAAATCACACGCGGGGTGGCGATGTCGGGCTGGCCGATGTTGAGGTGATAGACGTGGATGCCCCTCTTTTTGGCATCATTGGCATAGGGGACAAGTTTACGGATCGGGGAAGCGGGCATTGCCGCGCCCCGCTTTGAAATTCCTGCCATTTGTGGCCTCCTTGTTGGTTAATTGAGATGCGATTTCAATTATTTTTCCAAGTTCCAGATTTTGCAAGGGAACGCTCAGAGCAGTTTTCTTTCCTTCGCCGCCCTTTCCAATTCCTCCCTGAAATCCGGATGGGCGATTTCGATCAGTGCTTTCGCCCTCTCGCGGAGGTTCTTGCCGAAAAGTTCTGCGACGCCGTATTCGGTCACGACGTAATGGACATCCGCCCTTGTGGTGACGACACCGGCGCCGGGCTTCAGGAACGGCACTATCTTTGAAAATTTCCCGTTTCTCGTGGTGGATGGGATCGCTATGACGGGTTTGCCGCCCTTGCTCCTTGCCGCGCCGCGGATGAAGTCCAGCTGGCCGCCGAATCCTGAATAAATCCTCGTCCCGATGCTGTCGGATGAGACCTGACCGGTGAGATCGACCTCGATGGCGGAATTGACCGCGACAACTTTATCGTTCTGCGCTATCACGAAGGGGTCGTTGGTGTATTCCACGGGCAGAACCTCAAAAAGCGGATTGTCATGGACGTAATCGTAGAGCTTCTGAGTGCCCATCAGGAACGAAATGACAACCTTGCCGCGGTGGATGTTCTTTCTGGCGTTGGTGATCACGCCTGCCTCGATCAGATCGATCACGGAGTCGGACACCATCTCCGAGTGGATGCCGAGGTCCTTTTTGTCCACCAATGCGTGGAGGATGGCGTCAGGTATCCCGCCTATGCCTAACTGGAGTGTGGCGCCGTCTTCGACAAGGGAGGCCACATTTTCGCCGATCCGGCGCTCAACCTCGGTGATCTCGTTGGTTTTGTAGGTCGGAAGCGGCTCATCGACCTCCACGATGGCATCAACCTGATCCACATGGATAAACACGTTTCCGAGGACCCGCGGCATCTGTTTGTTGACCTGCACGATGATCTTTTTCGATGCGGTCAGGGCAGCAGGAGTTATCAGGGCCTCGATCCCGTAGCTCATCCAGCCGTGCTCGTCCGGCGGCGAAGTCTGGATGATGGCGACGTCCACGGGCATCCTCTTCTCGTAAAAGAGTTTTGGTATTTCGTGGAGCGACATTGGGATGTAATCGCCGCGTCCCTCAGCAATGGCATCGCGCTCGCCTTTCCCGGCAAAAAAGGTGTTGTGTCTGAAATGGCCTGCCATTTCCGGACGGCCAAGCGGGTGGTCTCCGATCAACAGCATGTGCACAAGTTCCACATTCTCAAGCTCATCCTTGCGTGCGGCAAGGGCACGGATCATGGCGTGAGGGGTGGCGGCGTTGGCGGAAAGGAACACTCTGTCACCGCTCTTGACCAATCTGGCAGCTTCCTCAAGGCTCATAAGTTTGGCCTTGTAAGTATCTTTCCAGTTTCCCATTGTTTTTCTCCTGCTTTTGGTTGAGCTTAAATTTTAAAGCTAAAAATAGCCTGCAAAATCGCAGATATGGGGGAGAGCCAAGTTGAAATTACCATGGGGCAAGATCTAACGGTGTCATAGTGCCTTACAGTAATCCATTAAGGCGACTTACAAAACTCCGTGGATGTAAGCGAAGAAATCGATAACCTGAGCCGCTGTCGGCTCAATGAATCTGCCGAAAATCATAGGCGCGATGATTCCCAGAGCCAAACAGAGGAGTGCGAGGAACAGCACGACGCTGCTCATCACAGTCGGTTCGTTTCCAGCCGGTTCACTCTTTGGTTTTTCAAGCCACACGGTGTAAAAGACCTTTGTGTAAGCCACCAGGGCTATCGCACTCGATAGCACCAGCACAATGGCGGCGACCGACGACTTCTCCCAAAAGGCATTGAACAAAGCCAACTTACTGAAGAAGACATTGAACGGCGGAACACCGATCAACGCCAATGCGCCAACCGTAAGTGCGAACGAGGTGAGTGGCATACGCCTGCCCATCCCTTTGAGCTGCGCCAGATTCCTTGAACCTGCCGCATGGATGACTACACCGGCAGCAAGGAACAGCAGAGCTTTCGCCAGTGCATGATTGACCAAGTGAAACACCGCTGCTTGCAATCCGAACATTGTGCCAAGTGAAACTGCCATCACAAGATAGCCCATGTGCATTATGGTCGAATACGCTATAAGCCGCTTGATGTCGGTTTGGACGGTCATCGTCAGTGCGGCGAATATTGCGGAAATGGCTCCGAGCGCCATCAAAACGCTTCTAAGCGTGTTGACTACCGTTTGCAACCGCCCGTCCAGCGGTGTCCCGTAAACCGTGAAAAGAAACCTGATGATGGCGTAGATACCGATGTTGACTACAAGCCCACTGAGTATAGCGGAGATCGGCGAAGGTGCTGCTGGATGCGCCTCTGGCAGCCAGAAATGGTTGGGCACAATGGCTGCTTTTATCAGAAACGCCCACATAGCTAAGGCCAGAGCAAGGCCTGATGCGAGGACGATATTGCCAGTAGCGACATTGGTTATCGGGAAAACAAAGCCGTGAACTTTGGCAGAGAGGTCGGCAAGGTTGACCGTCCCGAAAGCACCGTAGAAGACGCCGAGCGCCAAAAAGTAAAGTGTTGTGCCCAAAGCACCTATGAACGCATATTTGAGTGAGGCAGCGACGGCATCCCGCCTGCGCCTGTAAAATGCCACAAGTCCGTAGGCAGTGATGCTTGTAACCTCGATCATCACGAAGAAGTTGAAAGCGTCACCGGTGAGCACTGCTCCGAGCAGGCCAGCTTCAAGGCCCAGGTAAAGCGTGAAATACCAACTGATGCCTTCTTCGGCCCGCAGATATTCGACGCTGTAAACGGCGATGAGGAACATCAGGACGGCGATGAGCAAAGCGAGCAATGCACTCAGGCGGTCAACTTCATAAACTATCCCAATAGGCGCATGCCATTTGCCAAAGGTGTAAATCAAAGGGACGCTCGAAGCGAAAGTTGCCTCGAAAAGGTTAACAGCCGCCCACAAGGTCAATCCGGTGCCTACCAGCGCATAAAGTTGTATCAGACGCTTCCTGTATCCACAAATTATTGAAGACAAAGGCAAAAGGAATGCAAATGCAATCGGAATAATCGGCGTCAACGCTGCTGCAATCATTTTCGTTCTCCTTCATTCAAAAATTTTTTCGGCGAACTTCTCAAATTCTTCGGAGATCAGCTTCCGTGCCTGCGCACCGTCCTCGGTTTTCACATCAATCCAGTTGACATAGAGTGCGTCCTCATCGAGGTCCACCACGACCGTGCCCGGCGTGTTCGTTATGGAATTCGCCACAAGCATTTTTCCATAAGCGGTCTTCATTTTTGTGGGCACTCTGACGATTCCGGGGTTATACCGTCCGGTGATTATCCGCTTGATAACATCGATGTGCACTTTGATCTCAATGACGGTGAGATATTTGACGAGGTAAATAAGCACCCAGAGCCATCGAACAGGATTTAAGGCCTTGCGGCTGTCTTTCACAAAATAACGGCCGACAAGGAAGCCGATCACGAGCGCAACGACCAGACCGGTAGCAAGGTCAAACGGCTTGATTGACCCGGTAAAAACCACATAAACGATGAAAGTCAACAAAGCGGGTGTAAAACTGCCAGGAGATGTTACTGGAATTGAGAGGCCACAAGCCAAAAACACTTCCTATGTGGGCTTTCTGAAAAATGGTAAGCCAGAGAGTTCTGGGTTCTTGTTTGTTCAAATGAAGGGAATCGGATGCTTTCAATCACCTTGCTGATCCCGGGTGTCAAATTCGTTGCCTTTTGACTGCACTGGCCTGAAATTGACTGATCTGTTATAATCTGAACGATTTTTGAACCACAGAACCGTCTTCAAACCCGGAATGGAGCCATGAAGTTCATCGGAATAAACGGATCGGCACGGAAAAATGGAAAAACGGCGCAGTTGCTCAGCATCGTTATGGATTCAATAGTCTCCGCCGGCGGCGAGGTGGAGGTCTATCACCTCATCGACCATCCCATCAGGTTCTGCATGGGCTGTTACAGCGAGGATCCGCCGTCCTGCAATCCGAGACACTGCACCGAAGGCGACCTTGCGGATGCCATGCGGGGATTCCATCAGAAACTGCTTTTCTCCGACGGTGTGGTGTTCGCCACGCCGGTCTATTGGTTCGGGATGTCAGCCCTGATGAAGGCCTTTGTCGAGCGGCTCACTTCGCTTGAGAACGCCGGGAAACTGCTTGCCGGCAGGGTGGCCGGTTTCGTTGCAGCGGGCGAGGAGGAGGGCGCGATGATGGCCATCTCCCACCTGATGGCGATAACATCGGACATGGGATTCCTGTTCCCGCCCATGCCTTTCACCTACTACATTGGACGGGGCGACATTCGGGATGACCCTGAGGCGGTGGAATACGCTGAGAGGCTCGGCAGGAACATGGTCAGGCTGGCCTCCATCCTTCAAAAGGAAGAAGTGGAATGGGTGTAATCGTATTCGACGATGTGACAATAGGTTACGACGGCATCCCGGTTCAGGAGCACCTGACCTTTGACGTTAAACGCGGTGAGTTCTGGGCGATCGTCGGGCCGAACGGCACGGGCAAATCGACGCTGGTGAAGACCATGCTGGGCCTGATCCCGCCGCTCTCCGGGACGGTCTATGTGCTTGAATGCCCTGCCACCACCGTATGC
>JAMOPK010000382.1 GCA_027064565.1 Caldifarciminota bacterium
TGCCGTCGCCCATCGAGTTAAAGGAAATCGGTTCCGGGACAAGGCCTTCAGGGACGGAAGACATGTCCAGCCAGACCCCGTGAATCCCGGCACTGACGTTTGGTATCGAGTATTTCCCGAAGGAATCGGTAACTGCATAAAGCCCGTTGTCCAGCCTGACGATGACGTTCGGGACGTCCGGCTCACCGGCATCTTGAACCCGATTGTCGTTGTAATCCACAAAAACCTTGCCGAATATGAAACCATTGGGCGTCGCGAATCCATCACGGACGTCGATGACAGCAGAAGCCGGCCCGACATGGATTATAGTTCCCGTGCCGGGCATCTCTCCATCCCCCCAGGCACGATTCTCAACACGCCCCCTACCTGCCCCGGGACCGATGAGCAGTTTCATTCTGATCGTAAAAGTGGTGTTTACGGGCAAAGAATCGATCCCAAAGACCAGAATGTTCCCCGTATCACTGATAAGCCGATTCCCTTGCGGGAGCTCCAGCCAGTTTTCAGGCGGATGCCTGAAACCCATCGGCAGGGTATCATAAATCGTTATGTTGTAAATCGTTCCGTTAGATGCATTGTTGCTTATGCTTAGCTCGTAGGTCACAACGTCGCCCATGGAGAAATTGTTGCCCACAGCGCGCTTTTCTAACTTGAGGATCGGCCTGAGGATGTGGACGTTGACCCGATTCGATGTGTCCGCCCTGTCCATCCCCCGCCCGATCCCGCTGGCAACATTCGATGCCACAACCTCGTTCCCGGAGTCGGCAATACACGCCCTCACGCCAAAACGAATAGTTCCCGCGAACCCCGGTGGAATGGAATCCATGAAAAACCTCACAAAACGCGTTAATTCGTCAAAACTTCCGGTTGCAGGGATGGGCGCAAAATTGCCGGAATCGTCTTCAACGATCAGGTGCTCCGGAATCACAGGATCGCAAAACGCGGGGGCAAGTCTGTCATAGATATTGAAGTTGCGGAGGACTGAATCCCCGACATTCTCAAACGCAATCTCAAACTGCAATAACGACCCGTCATAAACGATGGTATCCGGCATGACGGTTTTGTGAATCCTCAATCCAAACCTGTTTCTGGGCCTCCTGACGGAAAAACGGTCAATCGTGGAATTCACAAGTGAATCGAAACCGTCCGGAAAAACGCTTACGATCACCGATCTGTGCAATGGTTCCCCCGTCAAACTGTCCATGAGGGAATCCGGTATCCATATCTTGATCCCGATGTCCCTCACACCGCCGGGCGGGATGGGGCCGATATCCGGAAAGCCGTCGCCATCGCTGTCGAAGATGAAATTGTTGAAACTTCCATCGGTGAGATAGACTATGGGGTTGGAGCCGAGCCTGAGACCTGAAAGGTCGAGTCGGAATTCAGCCATTGTGCTGATAGGCCCTTCATTCAAAACCGTGTTGCGGAAGGTGAGCCATACTCCGGATTCGGCGCTGTCGACTGTCTGGATGTCATCCTCGCTCCCTTCCCCCCGTGGCAGTGCTCGGGGGTTTCCTTCCGGCCCGATATGCAGGATTGGTATCATCCTCGGCATCGTGACGGCGATGTTGGTTAACGTCGTATCCGAGACACTCCCCTGTGCGCCGTAAGATATGAAAAATGCTACGTTTTCTATGTGTGCGGAGTCAGGAACGTTGCTATCAACCACCACATTGAACCAGAACCTGCCGCCCTGACCGGATGAGATGTCGTGAAAAATCGCCTTGAGTCCTGCAACCTGGCCGGGCGTATTCGGCAGGCTATCATGCCAGTTCAGGTCACTCCTCCACAGATACTCGATGTAAGACTGCGGTGAACTGCCGTCCGAGTGAGGGACGAAAGTCGTGTAAAGTGCAGAACCGTTGTAATTGATGTAGTCTATCAGGACGATGGAGTCGGCAGTCTGCTGCCCGACGTTGAGGAATCCTATCTCATATCGCAAGGTGTCGCCGGGGTGCGTTATCGGAGTGTTGACGGATTTCCATGCGGAAATAACTACTCCCAGCGGTATTTTGACAAGTGACCAGTTGTTATTGTCCACCCTGCCGGTGGACTCAGATATGCCCACGATGTTGACGTAGGCCGAATCCCCGTATTCCGATGAATTTGGCACGTGGAATGCAACGATCAGGCTCACAAAGCTATCAGGGTTCACGGTTAGACATCCACTGATCGGCACATCTTCGCCGGGATCAAGTCTCCCATTGTTGTTATCATCAAGATAAACCCTTGGATCCTCAAGCCTCATATCTCCTATGATATACGTGGCAAAAATCCTGAAACTATCGCGTGCATTGCCGAGGTTTCTCAAAACGTAACCGAGATAAATTTCGTTGCCCGGAAAAGTGCTGACCCTGTAGGCCGGCTGCAACGTATCCCCGTTCGGGATAATGTCAAAATCGAAAACAGGAAGGACAGAAGTGGAAACGATGTTGGAAAAAGCGGTGTAGGTTACGCCATGAAGTTCAAAAACGGCAGTGGCCTGATTCCTGATTACCCTGAACCGGGCATTAAGAGGGGTAAAAGCAATGAAGAGCAGGGGGAGCAGGCGCACAAGGAAATATCTGAGAGTCGGGAATTTCCCGAACATTTTTCTAAATCCCTGTGCAACCCGCATATCTCCCCCCGCATTCCTTAAGTTATTATTCTATCTTGACTTTGAATTCGATGTAGCCGGTTTGGCCCGAAAGTATCACATCGTCTTCAGTAATAGCACCGTCGCCGCTCGTGTCCACACCGAACCTGATGTTGGTTATGTTTGCCACTGGCCAGCTGGCGCTGGAGTTGCTCCATGAGCTCCAAGTGCTTCCGCCATCCGTGCTGTAGCTGTAAAGAAGCTGACCGGCAGGCACTGTGCCACTGAGTGTTCCATCCAGAAGCTCGGTATTGGCCGGGATGGGTTCGTAAATGATCGGGAGTTTGACGGTGTCGGTGCTGATGTTCTTGTAGTATACACGATACCAGATGGTTCCGGAGTCGGTGGAGGAGGAATAAGGTATCCCGTAACTGTAAGTTGCGCTGTCATCTGCTGTTCCGTCATGGTTGGGGTCCATGATCCACTTGGTGAGCTGGAGGGCACCGGCGATAACCTCGGTCACATCGGTAACTGTGTCGGTGCAGGTGCCTGTCGAGACGCTGATAGTCGCTATATCCGCCTGACCAACAGGGGCATCGCTGGGGATGAACGCACGGATGTGGATTACAGAATCGGCCCCAACATCGAGGGGGAAGGAACTGCTAATCACACCTGTGCCTGCGGAATCAAGCACGACGTAAGTCCATCCACGCTCGGATGAAACGGTGATCGTGACGTTCACTGAGGTGTTACCGAGGTTGATGACCCTGTGCTGATATGTGACCACTCCGCCGGGGAATCCCGTAGCATGCCTATCAGGATCGATATCGATACGGCAAACTGTGTTGATGGTAACCCTGTCGGTAATGTTATCCGACACTTCGGAGTCCCTCGTGGATGTTGCGGTGAAAATGACGTCAAACGTGTTGGGGGCCTGATCCGAAGGAATGCAGACTCTTGCGACAACATGTCCCTCCTCACCGGGATCCACAGGGCCAACCTGGGTTATGGGCACAGTTGAATCGGCCTGTCCATCGCCATCCTCATCGGGATAGAAGGTCACCGTCCAGTTATCAGGAAGCGTGGCGGAGAGGCTGTAAACGTCGGAAACGCCCGAATTGTTGAGCACATCCAGAGGAAACGTCACGCAATTGCCGGGATCGGTGGTATCAGTGACGGTGCCATTATTCACCGAGCCGGGATTTCCATCATTGTTACCCAGATCGACCGAGAGGCCGATGATGCTGTCCACAATGATGTGGGTCAGGTTGTAGGTATCGGGTTCGTTCACTGATGTCGCTCTTATCGTTATATCAAGATCAGTTCCGGTAACATCCACAGTGTCATGGACGCAATATCTCACGATCACATGCATGCTGTCGCCAGCCGCAAGCGTCACGCGATTGTTCGGTATAGGCGTGGAGCCGTCCATGTTGAGGAACGAGACGGATGTGATCCAGTCGGTATCACCGGAACCACCGAGAGAGTAGGAAAGGTCATACTCATCGGAAGTGTTACCGGCGTTGCTTATTGTCACGGTGTCATATTCGCACGAACCAGCGGCGACAATGTCAACTGCAGCGGTATCAGTATTGGCAGTTCCACCGTTTCCACCAACTGCGTCTGAATGGTTATAAGGACCTATGAAGACCTGATACTGGTAAGCACCGGCGCCTGAGACGGTAACAATCACGTCATTGGTGGTGAAAGTGGTGTCGTTTGCGCTCTGACGGCCGTATTCGATTATCGCCCTGTTGGATATCCTCGTGTCAGGATCAAGGTTATCCCTGACTTTCACTTTGAAGGAGAACTCAAACTGCTGGCCGGGATCGATCATCGGGAAGACATAACCGATCGAGTCAACAGCCTGCGAGTCAGCTGCAGTCGCCGGCGCGGTGGTGTGCCAATAGCCGTGATAGAAGTAAACCGGGGTTCCAGAAGGTGTTCCCGTAACTCCACCGGCAAAATAAACATAGCTGGTGTTTATACCATCTTTGAGGATCACGCCCTGGAGTGTGCCATCAGGAGTTCCATCTTCATTGTTATCATACTCGAGGCTTACATCATCCGTAACCTGACCGCCGACGTTGGATCCGCTTATGGTGTAAGTCACCGTGTCACCCTGAGCAACAGCCTGAGGCGCAGCGGATTTGTTGGCCCAGATGGATGCATCCACTGAAACCACGACCTTGTGGTAGTTGTTACCATTTTCACCCGATTGTGGATCTTCGATTGACGAGTTGCCATGCGACTGAACGGTGACACCAAGGATGTATTCGTTGCCATCGTTAGCAGTCGAAGGGATCGTGTAGCTAACTATGAAGAACTTGCTCTCGCCAAGCGGCACGTAGATGTCGGGCTGGCTGTTTCCATCCTGATCCTGAGAGACAGATGACCAGTCGTTAGTAGCGGGGTCCCATGTGCCAACCAGCGGCTCACCCGCATCGACTGCGCCGTTTCCGTTGACATCCTCATAGACGTAAATCGCATCAGGGTCAGGCATGGTGGAAGTGCCTTTCACAAGTTCCGTGATGTTCACGGTATCGCCCGTGTTTGCGTAGCTCCGAATCTCATACTGGAAATAGACTTCGTTACCCACATAAGCGTGCTGGACAACCACCGGGTGGTCAGGTTCTGACTCGTCCTGGCCGTTGAGCAAGAGGTCGAGTCCGTAAACGGCAAGCACTTCTGTGACCACCTCGTTAGATGTCGAGGTGTATTGCTCGCCATTGACCTGGTATGTGGCTGACGCCTGGTTGCGGATAAGTGTTCCGGCAGGCGTCAGGGCATTTGCGCTGGCGATCAAACCCGAGATCGCCATTACGACAAATGCTCTTCTTAGATTTTTGTGCACATTCATCATTTACTCCTCCTTATTTCCTTCATTTGACCACTACCTTGTAGTAAAATCTGGCAGTGCGGCCAGGGTGCAGTTTCCCCTCCATACCCCAGCGGATGTTAGTAAACATGTCCGGTGTGGCTTCCTTTTTCACTTTCCTGCCGTCGGGCAAAGTTACCGTGTAATAAATCGGCAGTTCATGGAAGGTTTTGCCCCCATCGATTGAGAAATACACCCTGGCCTTGACATCACTGCCAGCTGATCCCGGGACGTAAGATGTATTGGGCGGGATCAACGCTGTTGGCTTCAACCCCGTAATGGGGAAGTCGCTCACGTTTTTGTAGATTAATTCGTATTCAATGGTATCACCGACCATTGCGGAGTCAGCCGGGAGCCTACGGGCAACCGGTTTTCCATCGACGGTGTCCGTCCTGATGATCCACGCATTGAGTTTCACTTCAAGCGGGCT
>JAMOPK010000383.1 GCA_027064565.1 Caldifarciminota bacterium
ACCTCTCATCCCTCAAGAGCGGCGTCTATCTGCTCAGGCTCAAAGTCGGCGGTTCCGTCAGGACGTCGAAGTTCGTGAGGGTAAAGCGTTGAGCTGAAAGCGCAGACCGCCTGAGGAAAGGGCGGGGGAACAGAAGCAGAACATCAGGCTCCAATTTTTGAAGGCGCCAGCGATTGTGAGGCATCAGGGGCAATCTGAGCGTCATTTCTGCGGCACCAGAAGGAAACGGTGAACCTTAGCTATCCCGCTAACAGCGCAGGAATTCTGCGGGCAAATTCCCCATTGCGGACACACCTATGAACCTCTCTTTCTGTTGTGATTCTAAGGGAATACGCTATAATTTAACCGCCACAAGGAGGAAGGCCCATGATCAAATTGATAGTCTTATCTACGTTGTCTCTGACCGATCCGATCGGGGATCACCCCGTGGATTCCCTGAATCCCATGAAATACGTTGACACCGACATTGCGGTGGTCAAACTCTCAGCGGACTCTTCCAGCCTTTATTTTTACGTGGAAATAAACGATTCCGGGGATCTGAACCGACTTGCCGACACGACGCTTTACAGCGGCTCAGCCAGCGTATCGCTTTTCATCGACACGGACATGGACAGCTCCACCGGATTGACATGGGGCTGGTGGTGCCTCGGTTACGACGTCCTGCTCTCAGTGTTGCACACGACGCCGATAAAAGACCCCTGGGAGATCGGCGATGCCTTCGGGTTCTATCGATACGACCAGAGCGCCTATCCGGTTTACAAGTTCGAGCTGGTGGACACATCTGCGCTGAATGTGGAGCACAAACAGCACAGACTTGAAGGCTCGATCCCCCTGAAGATGCTCGACCTCAAATCGGATTCGATCGCCGTTCTCGTGATCGTTCAGGAACAGCTTGATCCATGGCTTGGCGATTACGCTCCGGATGAGGATTCGCTTGGCACATCCGCCCTCATCTACGATCTGGGTCTGGCTAAGGACGGAATAAAAATTGACGGAAAATTTGACGATTGGAAGGATGTCCCTGAGCTGAGATTGGTCAGGGTTATCCCTGAAGATGAACGTTGAGACAAGCCGCCGGGATTCGGCGCTCAGTTTTCCACCAGATGCCTGCCTTTGCCGAAAATGAACTCTATCTCGAATTTCGCCGACTCAGGTGAGTCTGAGGCGTGCACGGCGTTCTTTCTGACGTTTGTCCCGTAAAGCGCTCTTATCGAGCAGGGAGGCGCTTCGATGGGATCGGTAGGGCCAACGAGCTTGCGCAACGTCTTTATCGCATTTTCCCGCTCAAGGAGCAGGGCGACTATCGGGCCGGAAGTCATGAACTTCACAAGCCCTTCAAAAAACGGTTTGCCACGGTGCACATGGTAGAAACCTTCCGCTTCCTCACGTGTCCACCTGAGCATCTTCATGTCCTCGATCTCAAATCCACTCTCCTCAATAGCCGAGATAATCTTGCCCACTACCCTGCGGGATACCGCATCTGGCTTGACCAAAAGCAATGTTCTTTCTCTCATCTCATCGCTCCTTTTTTCGGCTAAATTATATTGAATGCCACAGGGAACGTTAAAGTGAGGGATGCTTTTCGACGTCGAACATGCCTGAACTATCCCTCAGGTGGAACTCCAGACTCACCGGCTCCTGTTTGCATGGAAATCAGGACAAAGGTGGGACGGCCGACCCGGCCGCCGGGTTGCCGAACGGCGTTCCAACGGATGACTTTGATTCCCAAATTCCAATCACATTATAATTTCCGCAACAAACCATCAAGGAGGAACCTATGAAAAGCGATATCGAAATTGCCCATGAAGCGAAGTTATTGCCCATAACCGAAATCGCCCAGAAAGCAGGGGTTCTTGAGGACGAACTTGAGCTTTACGGCAAATACAAGGCCAAAGTGTCGCTTTCCATCCTTGACAGGCTGGCTGACAGGGAAGATGCCCCTCTGGTTCTGGTCACCGCAATGAACCCAACTCCGGCGGGTGAGGGCAAGACCACGACGTCCATCGGGCTGGCCCAGGCGCTCAACAGGCTCGGCAAACTTGCAATCGTGACGCTGCGTGAGCCATCGCTCGGCCCGGTCTTCGGCGTCAAGGGCGGCGCCGCCGGCGGCGGCTATTCGCAGGTCCTGCCCATGGAGGACATAAACCTCCACTTCACGGGTGACTTCCATGCGGTATCCTCCGCTCACAACCTGCTTTCCGCGATGATCGACAACCACATCCACCAGGGCAACGAGCTGGGACTTGATCTCCGTCAGATCACCTGGAAGCGCACCATCGACATGAACGACAGGGCATTGAGGGACATAGTGGTTGCGCTCGGCGGCAAGCCCAACGGGTTCCCGCGTCAGGACGGTTTCGACATCACACCTGCAAGCGAGATCATGGCGATTCTGGCCCTATCGCTCAACTACATCGATCTCAAGGAACGGCTCGGCAACATCATCGTCGGCTACAACATGCAGAAGGAGCCGGTCTACGCCCGCCAGCTCAAAGCTCACGGCGCGATGGCCGCACTGCTCAGGGACGCCATCAAGCCCAACCTCGTGCAAACGATCGAGAACACCCCGGCGTTCATCCACACCGGCCCGTTCGGCAACATCGCGCACGGCACCAACTCCATCCTCGCGACGAAGATCGCCAGAAAGCTCGCTGAAATCGTCATCACAGAGGCCGGATTCGGCGCCGATCTCGGAGCCGAAAAGTTCATCAACATCGTATCAAGGCTCGGCGGCTGGACGCCCAGAGCGGCAGTTATAGTGGCCTCGATCAGGGCAATGAAGTTCCACGGCGGCGTCTCGAAGAAACACCTCAATGAGGAGAACGTCGAGGCCGCCCTCAAAGGGTTCGAGAACCTTGAAAAGCACATCGAGAACGTCAGAAAATGGGGTATCCCGCCGGTTGTCGCACTCAACAGGTTCCCCACGGACACGGAAGCCGAGATCAAAGCGATTGGCGAAAAGTTAGATGCGCTCGGCGTGCCGTGGGCGCTCTCGGAAGTCTGGGCAAAGGGCGGCGAAGGCGGGATTGAACTGGCCCGGAAGGTGCTGGAGACCGTGGAGAACAGCGACGCAAAGCTCCAGCCCACCTACGACATCAATGACCCGCTTGAGGAGAAAATCGTCAAGATCGCTGTTGAAGTTTATGGCGCAGATGGCGTCGATTTCTCGCCCAAAGCCCGCAGGACACTCAAGAAACTGGAAGAACTCGGCTACCGCGACGCATTCATCTGCATGGCGAAAACCCAGTATTCCATATCGGACGACCCGAAAAAGCTTGGAAGGCCGCGCAACTTCCGCATCACCGTCCGTGAGGTCAGGTTCTCAGCTGGCGCAAGGTTCGTCATCCCCGTTACCGGCGACATCATGACCATGCCGGGCCTGCCGAAAGTCCCTGCCGCTGTCAACGTTGACATCGACGAAAACGGCGTCATCACAGGCCTGTTCTGAGATCAAAACCATCCCGAACTCGATGGCCCTCCGAAAGGAGGGCCTTTTTGTCTTATTTGAAATGGAGCTATTTGGAAAATAGCGGCTTATCATCCTATAAGAAAGCCCCACATCATGGTCAGAGCAGAATAAAAGCAACGATTATTTGCGAAACGGTGAAAAACCGGTTCGATACTCAATCTGATAATTGTTAAAAGGTATTTGCGTAAAGGAGGATTTCAGCTTGCATTTTTAGAAAATAAAGGTTATTTTTAAATTCTCTCTTTTTGGTGTGGGTGCTTGACTTCAGGAAATTTCTGTTAAATAATTCAATCTGCGCTGATTTTGCAATTTGTTCTTAACGAACGGGATTGAAACTCAGGAGGTAAAACAGAATGAAAAGAGAGCGCTGGGCCTCCAGAGTAGGGTTGGTGTTGGCATTCGCAGGTAATGCCGTGGGCTTAGGGAATTTCTTGCGTTTTCCTGTGCAGGCTGCCAAGAACGGCGGCGGCGCATTTATGATTCCCTACTTGTTTGCGTTCCTTCTTCTCGGGATCCCGCTCATGTGGATTGAGTGGACCATAGGACGTTATGGAGGCAAATACGGTCATGGAACCACACCTGGAATGTTCGACAAGCTATGGAATAAACCAATTTCCAAGTATATCGGCGCATTAGGTGTGGTGATTCCGCTTCTTATCGGGAGTTACTACCTCTATGTGATGTCATGGAGCCTCGGTTTCGCCTTCTATGCCCTTAAAGGCACGCTTACTTCCCTCACAACTCACGAGCAGATCAACGCTTTCCTTCAGGGTTATCAGGGCGTTGTGCAGAACCAGTATTTCCATTCCATCTGGCCAGCTTACACTTTTTATCTGATAGCGTTCCTGCTTACGATGTATGTGGTTTCCCGTGGAGTGGTTAAAGGTATCGAGTTACTGGCCAAAATCGCAATGCCAACTCTGTTTCTGTTTGCCTTTTTCCTCATGATCAGGGTCCTGACCTTGGGGACGCCGGATCCCATCAACCATCCTGATTGGAACATCAACCTCGGATTAGGCTATCTCTGGAATCCCAATATCGAATATCTCAAAAACGGTAAGACGTGGATAGCTGCGGCAGGTCAGATATTTTTTACTCTGAGTCTCGGCATTGGAGTGCTTCAATGTTATGCGAGCTACCTTAAGGAAAAAGAAGACATCGTGGTTGCGGGACTTGCAACTGCATCGACAAATGAGTTCGCTGAGGTGATTCTCGGTGGAACGATTGCTGTGCCCGCAGCTGTTGCGTTTTTCGGTCCGGAACTCGTGAAAACCGGTGGCGCTTTTGACCTCGGATTCAAAACACTGCCTCTCGTTCTCGGTAAGCTACCCTACGGCTGGCTGTTCGCCACGCTCTGGTTCCTGCTCCTGTTCCTTGCTGGTGTGACATCTGGTGTCGCTTTGTCTCAGCCTCTCGTGGCATTCTTGGAAGATGAATTTGACCTGCCGAAGAGAAAAGCTGCACTTATTGTGGCGATCGCCCTGTTTGCTCTTGGGCAGCCCATCATTTTCCTGTTCAAACATGGCGTGCTGGATGAAATCGACTTTTGGATCGGAACCGTTGGACTCGCATTTTTCGCAACTCTTGAGGTGTTCATCTTCAACTTCGCATTTGGCACCAGCAAGGGCTGGGAAGAACTCCATCGTGGCGCCTCAATGAAATTGCCAAAAATCTTTTACTACATCATGCGCTATGTGACGCCTCTGTTCCTCACTGGCATCTTTATCTACTGGCTGGCCACTGACGCCGCTAGCAAGTTCGTGATGAAAGGCGTAGATCCCGCCGATAGGCCTTATATCCTGGCTGCAAGGATTGCGATTGTCCTGGTGTATGCGATCATTGCTGTGCTAATTCATATTGCATGGAACAAAAAGCACCAGAAGGAGGCCTGAGCCATGACTCCAGCAGGATGGCTTATGATGATGATTTTCTGGGGAATAATCATATTCCTCACAGTTTATTCGTTTGTTTTGCTCATAACCACAGAAAATTTACCGGTTCCTGAGTCCGATGATCTGACTCGTGAGAAGTGAGATCATCGCCCAGCGCTCGTTTAGTTCTCAAAAGCGGCGGTTTTCTGTGCCGCCGCTCTTTTTATTTCCCCTCCTGCGAAAAATTCATAACCTTAGCAACCATCCGGTCCATGAGGGCTTCTGAAGGGTTTGCATAGGCTTCAAGAACTTCTCCTGAAGGCCCGATGACGGCGACAAGGGGTATCTGACGGAGATTAAAGGGGTTTATCCTGTCGTAGGCCGCCCATAGCTCGTCCTGATCGCAATTTACAAAGATAAACCGAGCCTGTCCCCTGTATTTTTTCGCAACTTTCTGGAATGATGTGAGGAAGGCCTCACGTTCCACACCCGAAAGTCTATTTGATACGAATGCCACGACTTTAACGCC